>JANLZV010000596.1:0-1807 GCA_031366425.1 Pyrinomonadaceae bacterium
CCCCGATGCGGCGCGTCGTGCCGTCCCAAGCGCCGTCAGATTTGAAGTCCGGGCTGTCACTGAAGGTGCCGCAGCCGCAGGTGGCGCAGAAATTGTGCGCGACCATCTTCGTCTGCCAGCGATAGGTCGTCACGTCCTCCAGAGGCGTCGTCAGACGGAATTGCGCGGGTTCATAGTAGGCGTACAGCGTGCCGCGCTTGGCGCAGAACGAACAGGTGCAGCGGGTCAGTTTCGCGGGTATCGCGCCGTCGATCTCGAATGCGGTCTTGCCGCAATGGCAGCTTCCGGTGATGGGCATCGCGGGCATCTCCCAGTTCTAATTGTGCGCCAATGCACACACATCCTTCATTTTGCAGATACGAATTTACCGGCAGATGCTTCATGCGGAATGGACCAGCCGAAATAGACTTCGACATTCGAGATTTTGCCGTCTTGAATAGTAAAGACTTCCGTGTTCCTGAAGCGCTTACCGTCATCCATGCGCGTCTCGTAGGTGACGACTACGGTTTCGCCATCGACAACGATGCGCGTGAAGTGGACGGCCGCCATAGTTTTGCTGTTGGGCCAGCAACGCTTGAAATAGGTTTTTCTATTGATCCGATTGTCGAGCGGGCTGGTGAAGTGAAAGTCTTCGCCGATTAGCGATTCAATCATCGTACGATCCTTGTCGACGTAGGCCTTGAAGCAGGCGCGGACGATTTCGGCGTTGGCATCCCGTCGCGTTCCCATAATCCGTCTGCCTTTCTCTTCTCTTGACCGCCCTTTGGTTTCTCCTCGAAGAAATCACCCTGCTTGACGGCTGCACTACCGCCCTTGAATAAGAGGCGCGTTCCGCAGACTGGCGGCAGTTAGCCGCCCACCGTCACCAAGCATAGCCTCAAGCGCCTCTATCGTGGTCGCGCAAGTGGCGATGGGGCGACATTGCGGCAAGCACATTGTTGAACTCTGCCTTTCTTTATTTTTCCAATATTCCAGAAGCTTGGCACCTGCAAAGAGCGTTGCAAGTAGAGCTGATCTGAAGCGCCTCATCTGCGTAAATCCATGGTTGGCGGTTAGTGCTGCCTGTAAGGGGAAAGAGGACGATTCCCTTACGCGCCGCAGCCGAGGCAAAACATTTCGGCTAAATTCGCGGCCGATTACTGGAACGATCAATCCCCTGCGATCTGGCGAACCTCGATGACTTCCGTATCGGCGGCCGGACAACGCGACGCCCATTCAACCGCTTCCTGCTGCGACTTCGCTTCAATCATCCAGAAGCCGCCGACCGTTTCGTTCACCTCGGAGAAAGGACCCTGCTTGACGGCTGACTTGCCGCCCTTGAATGAGACGCGCGCTCCGCAAACGGGCGGCTGCAACCCGTCTACCGACAACAAAATTCCGGCCTCGCGCAAAGAATCGTTATACTTTGTCATTTCTGCCATTGCTTTGGCGTCTGGCTTAAAGTCGCGCGGCGCCCTTTCATATCCCTTGGGGATCATCAACATCATGAATCGCATCGCAGGCGCTCCTTCGGTTTGATATTTGAAGTATTGGTGTAGCTACCTGAGTAGGAAGGGAACGATCCCCGCAGCCAAAAGTTCCATCAGTGCGCGGTGCTGACGGTTACTTCCGCAGTGCAATCAGTTTCGCTTTCGACCTGGAAATTCCGGCGGAAGTCCCGCTTTCGAGGTACGTTTTCAGATCGGCCAGGACGATTGTGAAGCCTTCGGTCGCGTTCAGTGCGGCCTCGACACGCTCATCTCCTTGTTGCGGGAAGTTGTCGTTGACCAGCGTCACAGCCGTTTCGCCATCAAGCGCCTCGAAATCG
>JANLZV010000611.1:0-2988 GCA_031366425.1 Pyrinomonadaceae bacterium
TGCGAATGAGATCCTGCCTTCCACGGATATTTTTCAATACACTGGCCGGCCGAGTTACGCCGGCTTCTCAAACTTTTTTCGTTACAAGCTGCTGCTGGAGCGCGGTGGCTGGTGGGCGGACACGGACACGGTTTGCCTGAAGCCTTTCAATTTCCCAAGCAACTACGTTTTTTCCACGGAGATTAGTAAAGGACTCGAAGTGGTGAACTGTGGCGCAGTCAAGACACCAGCGGGCAACGCGGCGATGGCTTATGCATGGGATGTTTGCCGGCAAAAAGACCGTGAACAATTGGTTTGGGGTGAAACCGGGCCAAGACTGATGGCGGAGGCGGTTCGCAAATTTTCACTCGAAGAGTTTCAGCAACCCTTTCATGCGTTTTGTCCGCTTAGTTTCTTCGAGTGGAATCAAATCATCGATGCAGATTTCGACGAGCAACGGCTGGAAGGCAGTTACGCGGTGCATCTCTGGAATGAAAAGTGGCGAGAGGGTGGTCAGGACAAGAACGCGACTTACCCGAAGAGTTCACTCTACGAACAACTCAAACAGAGGTATCTCAGCGGGACCAAAGCAGAGGCCCAACCGTAAGGGAGGGCTTTACCTCACGCTCGGCTTATTAGATTTCACGTTGCTGAAGTGCAGTGGGGAGCCCACCCTCACGGTCGGGCCTCTGCTTTACGATTCCACTGGAAACGCCGCTACAACATCGAGCATGACTAGAGCTCCGGCTGGGAGTGCTAGGGCAGCAAACGCGGTACGGGCAGGAAGCGCAGTCACGCCCAGGCCTGGGAGCCAAGCCGCGTAAATCTGGTCAACCGCCTTGAAGTCTTTTATGTCGGCGAGCAGCAGCACAACTTTGACTATGTCCGCGGAGGAACAGCCGGCTGCATTTAATACCGCGTCAATGTTGGCGAGCATCCGACGCGTTTGCGCCTCAAGACCTTCTTCCAATTTGCCGGTATCGGGATCGCGGCCGGTTTGAGCTGTCAGAAAAACGAGATCTCCCGTGCGGACGGCCTGCGAGTGAGTACCGGTTGATGGCGGAGCAGCGTTCGTGGCGATCTTAATTTTGTTGGGCATGCGATCGTTTTTGCTTTCGGGTTAGCTGAAGTTTGTTACCCGCGCCGCGAGGCGGACTCCCCTTCTGAGTCGCCTGGTTGCGGGCCGGACAAGGCTACGTTCACTCTACTTCGATGTTTTTCTCAAGATAGACGCTTAACGGGTCGACCGTGTATTCACCAAACGGCGCCCGGCGTTTGAAGCCGAAGCCTTCATAAAGCGCAATCGCCTCGGTTTCATAAATTCCCGTCTCCAACCGCAATACCGTAGTCTGCTTTCGCAGCGCATGCTTCGCCAGATGATTGAGCATTGCTTTCGCCAGGCCTAAGCCGCGAAACATCGGACGAACAAACATCCGTTTGATTTCGCCATACTCGCCTTCGAATAGTTTTATCCCTCCGCAACCGGCCGGCTGGCCGTCATAATTAGTTACGAAAAAAGCGACCTGTTGCTGGACAAGTTGGTCGACACTAAAAGCGTGCCGACTCTCGGGAGGATACGGATGACCCATGAGATGCGCATCGAGTTCGGCCAGCAGATGCATAGCATCGCCGGCAGTTGGACTGGCCGCCACGATCTCGAATGCGGGGTTCGGACCGAGTTCGGGGATTAGCCGGGACCTTTCGCTTGCGTTTCCGTTCATCTAATCGATGCGTTCCGCCCGCAATGGGATTTCAAAGTTCACCTT
Source organism: Pyrinomonadaceae bacterium (assembly GCA_031366425.1). Lineage (GTDB taxonomy): Bacteria > Acidobacteriota > Blastocatellia > Pyrinomonadales > Pyrinomonadaceae > PSRF01. The sequence continues at coordinate 1,746 of JANLZV010000611.1, forward strand.
TACCGGCCCACCGCTGATGGGAGCGAGGTCCAGCAACTGCAAGTCTCCGGGAAAAATTATTTGCGCCAGCACGACATTTGTTGGGTTGGCAAATTCCAGATCGAAATAGTGAAACTCAGTAATGTTTGAGGCATAGATCCAAAGATTGTTCTGGCTACGGATCCATTCGCGAAAGCTGCCGCTCTCCATCGGTTCAGTGCGAATCTCAAGCGGTACGCCAGTTAGAATTTCTTTAGTCAACTCAAAATTCTCAAGGGCGTTTTGCCAGCTTTGTTCGTACGGACGCTTCGTCGATCCGCGCTCACGGGGAAGACTTCCCTGTTGCTTGAGACGAATGTTTTCGCGCACGAATTCTTCACGCTCGTTGTAGGCCGGATAGTCGGCGGTGGTTAACCGATTGAGGAAATCCGCAGCGTCGCGGCTGCTGGTGAAAGCTCTGCGGACGAGTTCAAAATACGTAACCGCGGTCGGATTGATGTCAAAGATTGTGATCTTTTTGGGCCGCCAGAGTGGAATCAGGTTGAGCCCGTACAAACCTCCCACCACACTGACCAGATGAATGTCTTCACGTCTGCTGGGATCGACTCCTTCATAGTGTGCTCGTATCTCCTGAAATTCGGAGAACGAACCATCTTGAGCGCCATCATCCGTGCCGTAAAAAACGTTTTCCGGATGGTCGTGATATATCTCCCGATTGAAAGCTCGCGGTGCTTCTGTTGCCACTGTTCCCTCTTTTCGGTGTTTTTGAATTGCTGCCGGTTTCGTTAACTTTTTTGTTTGCCTTCCAAATCTCTGATCAACGGTAAGACTTCGCGGCCGAAGATAAGCATCTCGTCTAGCTTGGGCCACCCGGCGATTATGAACTGGGTGACACCAATGCGCTTGTACTCAAGAAACGTTTGGGCCAATTCTTCCGGCGATCCGACTAGCGTGATTGCAGACGAGCCATAATATGGCACCAGGCCCGCGGTTAGATTTGGGCCTAGCCAGCCGATGTCGTCCGCCGAAGCCAGGGCCTGTTTCAGTGTTTGGGAATCGCTTGACTCAAGGATATTTCGCTCTTCCCGGCCAATTTCTTCGCTGGGAATCAAGGCTTCAGCGGCTGCCACGGCCTCCGCTCGCGTGGGTCGGCAAATCACGCAGAGCCGCAGACAAACCTCCACGCCGCGTGCTCGAAAACTCTTCACCATCGGCGCTAGCTTCTCCGGCGTATCGATCAAACGCAACCAGCAGGAGGCGCTAC
>JANLZV010000631.1:0-2049 GCA_031366425.1 Pyrinomonadaceae bacterium
GGATTTCCGTATTCTTCGGCGCAACGCGTGGCGCAAATATTTGTGTCCAACACGTGAAGGTGGCTCGGCTGGTCTTCGCTGTGACCGACCGCCGCGTGATAGACGTCGGTTAGCTTATTGAAAGCCACTTTTCCGTCAAACTTAAGCGCGCCGTATCGTTGTTCGATGTCGCCGCCGCGATAACCATAGGCCGAGAGTTTACGCATCGCCTCATGCCCGCCCTCAGCTTTCGCGCGATCAAACAAGCCCCACGACCTGCCCCCCGTAATAAATTGGAAACCGGTGTTTACGATTCCCAGCCAGCGTCCATGTTTGAAACCGGCGTGGAAATTTCTAACTTTACGCAGCTCGGGAACGATCCAGCTTTCATTAACGAGTTGTTCGTAACGCTGCAACTGTTGCGCTGAGTAGTCTCCGGCGACGAGCGCTTCGAAGATGGCTTCAGCAGCGAGCATGCCGCTCTTGATCGCCGAATGAATTCCTTTGAGCCGCTGGGAATTGAGAAAACCGGCGCAGTCTCCGACGAGGAGAACACCGTCAGCGTAAATTCTCGGCATCGCGAAATAGCCGCCCGCCGCGATTGTTTTTGCGCCATAGCGAATCATCTTCGCGCCATCCAATAGCTTCGTCAGAAACGGATGCTGCTTAAATCTTTGAAACTCCGCGTGCGGATCAAGTAACGGATCCTGGTAATCAAGACCGGTCACGTATCCGATATTCAGAATCCGGTTCTGCATTCCGTAAATCCAACCACCGCCATAGGTGTTGGCGTCAGACGGATAACCGAGCGTGTGGGTAACCCGGCCGGCCGGATAACGATCATCAGGCAACTCCCAAAGCTCCTTGACGCCGATACTGTAAACCTGCGGCTCCCGTCCTTCGTCGAGATTGAGACGTTGGACCAGTTGCTTGGTTAGGGACCCGCGCGGTCCCTCGCCCAACACAGTCACTTTGGCGCGGAGGTCGACGCCGGGCTCAAAATTGGCTTTCTGCTTCCCTTCCTTGTCGATTCCCTTGTCGCCGGTGCGCACGCCGACCACGCGATCTGCTTCGTCGTAAAGCAGATCGGCACCGGGAAATTCCGGAAAAATATTAACGCCGGCCTCCTCGCATTTTTCGCCGAGCCAGGCAGTCAGCCGGTTGAGCGAAACGATGTAGTAACCATGGTTTTTCAACGGCGGCGGAGTGATCGGCGAACGGATCGCGCGGTTCTTTGTGAGATAGAGAAAGAAGTCTTCTTTCACGGGCGACTCGAGCGGCGCGCCTTGTTCAACGAAATCCGGGATCAACTCTTTCAAAGCGCGCGGATCCATCACAGCGCCGGAAAGAATGTGGGCGCCGACTGTCGCGCCTTTTTCAATTACCCCGATCTCAATTTCGCCCAACGGCTGTCCGGCGCGCGTTCCGCTCTGCACCGCTTCGTTGTGCTGCTTGATTAACCGTGCGAGATGAAGTGCCCCGCTCAGGTTCGCCGGGCCTGCGCCGACGAACACCACGTCCATTTCCAAGGTTTCGCGTTCCATCAATTCAACCTGCTTCCCAAAAATGAATGGTGATTCAGTTTTGGAGGAGTATAGCAAATGGAATGCAACTATCGAAACTTCCTAGACTTCGGGTAGTGTCGCAATTTGAGGTTCCGTCTCTGCGTGGTCTCCGCGTGCTCTGCGTCTCGGCGGTAAAAATGGGTGCGAACACATTCACCGCAGAGACGCAGAGTTCGCCGGGTTAACGCTGAGAGTTGAAACTGCGACATTACCTACCTCTTGCATGGACTGACGCGACTGATTTAAAGAGCGCTCTGCTCACGCGCTGGCTACTGCCCCCGCAATGATTTGCGCAATGCATTAGCATCGATGCCTTCGGGCATGCCTTCGAGCACAAGCACGCGCACTCCGCGAAGTTGGATAACTACCAAGCCTTCTCCTGTCGTCCAGGAGACAAGCTTGTCACCGTCGCCCGAGACTCCAGATTCGGGTTGAGACTCCGATGAGTCCACTCGCTTCACTTCCGGATAACGCAGGTTCGTGCGCTTCGCGTAAGCCTCGAAAA
>JANLZV010000156.1:0-7891 GCA_031366425.1 Pyrinomonadaceae bacterium
GGCACCCTGGCAAACGGTCAGTCGATCGATATGGCGACTCCAGCCCCAGTTCGCGGCGATCAGGTGGCTGGGACGATCCTGGCACGTGACCTCGGCGATTCAAGGCTTACCCATCACTTTTTTACTTTCGTGGGCACCCCCGGCGACCTGCTGATCACGGTGGAGACGAGGAACCTCAACGGAGATGTAGATGTGTTTACAGTTACCGGCATGCGACCGCTGTTGAAGTTTACGGTGTATGAGGGAAGCGCGCCGGTGATCACGAAGAGTATCTATCTGCGGAAACGTGAAAACCTGATCCTGCGAGTTGAAGCGCGCACGCCAAACGATGACGAGGGCACCTATCGAATCAAGTTTAGCGGATCGTTTGAGGCGGGCGCCGGACCGCTGGGCGAAAACGACCGTGAGCCTTCAGTGAGTGATAAGAATACGAACGGGGAACTGTCAACGAACAAGACAGGCAAAAAAGGTCGACGAGTCTCTTCAGTAGGCGCGCGGATTGACGAGCCGCAATCAACTGAAACTGCCGAGGCTAAAACAGCCGAACCGGAAGTGCCGGAAACATCAGCAAAGGAAGTGACTGCACCTAAATCGACGACCCGAACCGCGCGGGGACGGTCCACATCGCGACCGCCGGCTAACTCCAGGACGCGTAAACCATCCGAGCCAAAAGCAAAACCGCAAACCGAAACTGGGGAGAACACCGCGCGGGAAACTAAAGAGGCTGAAGCGAAACCGGCCCCCAGAAGGCGTAGCGGAAAACGCCCCACGACTGCCCGCACCGTGGAGCCCACGACACCGGCTGAACCGGAAAGTGGTCCACGCCTGGTAATCGAAACCAGCGACGGCACGCTGATCAATCGTTTCATGAGCAGCATTCGCCGCGTCACGGTGGAAAATGGGCAGGTAGTAGTGGTTGGAAAAGACGGAAAGGTCGACAGGTTTCAGCTGGCAAACATAGTCAGAATGTCTGTCGGTCCTTAAAACGGAAACTCTCAACCGGCAACAGGCCGACCGATTTGTTCAGCTATTTAGGCTTCTCACCCGACTTCAAACTGGAAAGCTTGGCGCGAAACTGAGTCAAATCCTGATTGCTCGGATCGGCTTTTTCCAGGTTGGCAATCGCAGCTTCCGCTTCCTTCGTGTCGCCTTTTTGTAGCTGCGTATAAGCAAGGCTCGCTAGCACGCCCACATCGCCGGGCTTCCTCATCAAGGCCGCCTTGTACCATTTCGTGGCGACGTCGTAGTGGCCGCCTTCGAGGTTCGCCTCGCCCAACATCACCACCACTTCATCGTTGTCCGGCTTGAGCTGATTTGCCTTTAGCAGGAACTCAACGGCCTGATCGTAGCGTTGCACCTGATACTCCAGCCTGGCGGCAGTGACCTGCGCCTCGAAGTTGTTTGGTTCCTCACGCGCCTTCTTCATTGCGGCTTGAACCTGGGCAAACACTTCCTGCGGATTTTGACTTTCGCCTGGTTGGACGGGAGGATGATCGCTCGGCAGGTTCTGCCCGGCAGACATCGCCGGAGCTCCTGCAAGATTGCGCTGGCTCATGTTGCTGGCGAACAGAAAACCGATTATGAATCCCAGCAGAATGCCGATGATGGCGAATAGAAGATTGTCTCGTGTCATGGTTTAGTTATGCTGAATGCGTGGCCTTAATTTTCATCCCGTTGCACGGGGCGGTATGGTTGTGTGATGAACGCGAGATCATTTCGCGGTTTTACTCGAGAGCGTCCTGGCCTCTTCGATTTTTTGCGACAGCGCTTGGGCCAATTCTGAATCGGGCGGCAGAGTTCGCAGTAGTCGCTGCCAATGTTCGATAGCACCCTGATAATTTTTTGCCTGGTAAGCGGCCCCGCCAGCCAGTTGCAGTGCTTTAGGATTGTCGGGATCGAGCTGCAAAGCCTTATTAACCAACTCGAGCGGTTTGCCCTGGACCTGTTGTCCGTTTGCCATCGTAAGCGAAAAGGCGTAGTCGGCCCAAAGATCAGCGTCGTCAGTTTTCAGATTGGTCGCACGGGCGTAGGCGTCGCTAGCTTCCTTATGCTTCTCGAGTGTCGAATAGGAGCGCGCGAGCATTCGCCAGCCCTGTACGTCGTCAGGGTTCTGTTCCAAACGCTTTGCCAGCGCCGCGACGTTTGCCTCCATCCGCTCCTGCGTCATTGGTCCTTCCGCCTGGGGACCGCCGGCGAATGGTGCGCGCGGATTTGGCGCTGCGGCGTTTGAGGGAACACCCGCGACGCCGGGATTTGAGATAGCCTGTGGTGTACCGACTAGAAAGTAAAAACCGATCGCAATGACTGGAATAGCGAGCGCGATTAAGTAAGCGAAGTTGCGCGACACGCTTGCAGGCTTCGGCTTCTTCTCGATCGGCGCATCCGCAATCGTTACGTCTGACAGCAGACGACGTTCGATCTCATCTCGATCGACTTGATACTGTGTGGCGTCAATAAGCCCGTTTTCTAAATCAACTTCCAATTCAGCCAGCTGATCGCGATAGATTTCGACATTTGCTTCCTGCTCGCCGTCTGAAGTTTCCGCTGGCGCGTGCTGCAACAGCGGCGGAAGGACAAACGCCAAAGCGACGCCGACGAACAGGGCAGCAGTGATCCAGAAAGTAATCATGCAGTCTCCCGTTTGGAATCTGAGCGCAGGAGATCTTCAGCGCGGCGGCGTTCAGTGGGTGTTAAGGCAGTCTCCAAAATTAATTCGCGACGCCGCCGAACATAGCGGAAGAGAAACACCAGGGCGCCAAGCAAGAGCACGAAAGGACCGAACCAAAGCAGGTAAGTGCTGGGACGAATGGGTGGACGATAAAGCACAAAATCGCCATACCGGGCGGTAACAAATTCGACCACCTCTTTGTCGCTTTTGCCCGCCTTCATCTGTTCGCGAATTTGGTTGCGCAGATCAACGGCGAGATCAGCCCGCGAGTCGGCGAGGGTCTCGTTTTGGCAGACGAGGCAACGCAGTTCTCGGGAAACAGCCATGACGCGCTCTTCGAGCTGCGGATCATCTGCGAGCGGCTGGGCGTCTTTCGCGACGACATTCAACGCGATGCAGCCGACCAAGACGGTCAACAGTGCGACGACTTTCAATGGCTCACGTAGCATCGGCTATTTATTCAGTTCCCTTTATTGAGTTCCCTTGTTAAGTTCTCTGGCCAACGGCAGGATCTGCTTCTCCCAAACGTCAGGTGTGATAGGGCCAATCTGCTTGAAACGGATGACGCCATTGCGGTCGATCAGGTAACTCTCAGGGGCGCCATAGACTCCGTAATCCATACCTACGCGAGCATCCAAATCCGAAGCGCTCAAGACGTAAGGGTCGCCGAGTTCGCCCAACCACGATAGCGCGTCCTCGCGTTTGTCTCGATAGTTCAGCCCGTAAATCGGCACGGCGCCTGACCTCGCATATTCCAGTAGCAAGGGATGTTCATCTCTACATGAAATGCACCACGAGGCCCAAACATTCAGTAGCCAAACTTTCCCGCGCATCTCTTCCGGCGAAAACGTTTTCGATGGCTCTTTCAACTGCGCAAGCCGAAACGCGGGCGCCGGTTTATTGATTAGAGGGGAAGGGACTTCGTGCGGGTCGCGTCCCAGGCCGATCGCCAGAAAGACCACGAGTCCAATGAACAGCACTAGTGGGATAAGGTAACGCGTCATCTATTGCTTAACTGTTTCTAAGCCGTTGTAGGCATTAAATTCCATTACTTGATCAGGGAGCTGCTTGCTCCACCTCGGCTTTCATTGCCACAGCCGCGGACGCTGGAACAGTTGCCACCACATCTCGAGAGGCGAGCGCTCGTCGTTGTTTGCGAGCGGCCAGGGCGTAGCGCCGATCGCTCAGTGCCAACCCGCCGCCCATTGCCATCAGCACCGCGCCGCCCCAAATCCAGCCGACGAACGGCTTATAGTAAACGCGAACGCTCCAGGCTCCACTGCTTACAGGTTCGCCCAGCGAAATATACAAGTCGCGAAACAAACCTGAATCGATGGCGGTCTCGGTCATCACGTTTTCCGAAGCGACGTACGAACGCTTTTCCGGATACATTTTGTTGACGACAGATCCGTTTCGACTAACCTCGATCTCGGCGCGTGCGGCCCGGTAGTTTGGCCCCATCACATTTGTAACGCCGTTGAAGCGAAAGCTGTAACCGCCCGCGTTCAGCGTATCGCCGAGTTCCATGCGCACGTCCTGCTCGGTCTGATAGCCGGTCACCATCGTCACGCCTACCACGAATACGGCCACTCCGAGATGGGCGAGCTGCATACCGTAATAGCTTCGGCCCTGGGCGACCAGTTTCTGTAAGAGGCCCAGTTGGCCCGGGCTGGTCCTGACCCGCTCCCAAAGATTAAGCACCGCAGTTGTCAAAATCCAAATCGCGAGCATCAGGCCGAGGCTGACCAGCGGTTTCCACTTTCCGATCACAAAAGGAAGAATCAGGGCGGTGACGACGCTCACCAAAAATGCCCAGCGAAGACGCACGGCCAGGTCAGGGAGACTCGCCTTTTTCCAACGCGCGATTGGGCCAATCCCCATGAGAAAGACGGCCGGCACCATTAGCGGCACGAATACGCTATTGAAGTAAGGTGGGCCAACTGAAAGTTTTCCCATTCCTAAGGCGTCGATGATGAGCGGGTAGAGGGTGCCGAGTAGTACGGATGCCGCGGCTACGGTCAATAGCACGTTATTTGAAAGCAGCAGAGACTCGCGGGAGACGACTTCGAATTTGCTGCCGAGGCCGACGTGCCTGGCTCGCCATGCGTACAGCAGCAACGAACCGCCGATCACGATCACGAGAAACGTCAAAATAAAGATCCCGCGCTTCGGGTCGGTCGCAAACGCGTGCACCGAAGTCAACACTCCTGATCGAACCAGAAATGTTCCGAGCAGACTTAAAGAAAACGCGGCGATGGCGAGGAGCACGGTCCAGCTTTTGAAACCGCCGCGTTTTTCAGTAACCGCGAGTGAATGGATTAACGCCGTACCAACCAGCCAGGGCATGAACGACGCGTTTTCCACCGGATCCCAAAACCACCACCCGCCCCAGCCGAGTTCGTAGTAAGCCCACCAACTCCCCAGCGCGATGCCGCAAGTGAGAAACATCCAGGCCACCGTGGTCCATGGTCGTGACCAACGCGCCCAGGTAGCATCAAGTCGGCCGCTGATTAAGGCGGAGATGGCAAACGCGAAGGCGACAGAGAATCCGACATAGCCCATGTAAAGCATCGGGGGGTGGGCCACCATCGCTGGGTCCTGGAGCAGGGGATTCAGGTCGCGTCCGTCAGGCGCCGCCGGAAGCAGACGCGCAAACGGATTTGAAGTAAGCAGCATGAAGAGCAAGAAGCCGAGACTGATGATTCCCATCACGCTTAAAACCCGCGCCAGCATTTCCTCCGGCAGGTGCCGGCTGAAGAGGGAAACGGCGACGGTCCAGAGTCCCAACATTAAGGTCCAAAGCAGAAGCGAACCTTCGTGTGATCCCCAGGTCGCGGCGAGACGGTAGTGCAGCGGCAGTCTTGAGTTTGAATTGGTCGCGACGTTCAGCACTGAGAAGTCGTTGGTAATGAAGCAGTAAGCCAGGCATGAGAAAGCGATCGCGACAAAGATAAACTGCGCTTGACCGGCGGGCACGGCCACCGCGATCCAGGAACGATTGCCGCGGGCCGCCCCGATCAAAGGGAGCGTCGCCTGCGTGATCGCAAGGAGCAGCGCGAGGATTAAAGCAAACTGTCCAATTTCAGGGACCATAATTGATGAATTGTACGATTGCCGGAATGCGGAACCAGCAGGGTCAGCTTAGTAGTCAACGACCGTTTTCGCAGCTTCGCGTTCGTGCTTCGCGTTGTCAATTGCTTTCCCAGCTTCAGGAGGCATGTAGTTTTCGTCGTGCTTGGCCAGCACCTGATCTGCATAGAAGACGCCATCGGATCCGACATGTCCCTGGGCCACGCAACCCTTTCCCTCTTTGAAAAGATCGGGGAGGATGCCTTTGTAAACTACTGGAATGCTTTTCGCCGTATCAGTAACCGTGAACCGAACTGTCAGCCCGTCGTTTTCACGTTTCAACGAGTGCTGTTCGACCAATCCGCCCACGCGGAACGTGCGGCCTACCGGAGCTTCCTTGGCAGCGACTTGCGTCGGGCTAAAGAAAAACACCAAATTATTTTGAAACGCACTTAGCGCGAGCGCGGCCGCTATTCCCAGGCCCGCGACCGCCACTACGATAAAAGCAATTCGTTTATGTCGAGTCTTCATTTTGCCCGGCCTCTGGGTAGCGTTGACGCCCGGCCGGGTTGAGTAGCAAGTTTCCGTTTTCGTCGGACCAGGCTAAACACTTCGCCGCCGATGATTATTAAGGTCGCCAGATAAGAACCCCAGACGTAGTAGGCGTAGCCGCCCATGTGAAAAAATTCAGACCAGGTCATTGCTTAACTCCAGAGCGATCGGACGCGAGTGGTTGTTAGTTATCATTGATCAAGCTGGCGTTCAGCTCACGTTCCATGATGATGCAACGTACTCGCGCCAGCGTTACCGCAACTGAATAGAGCCAGCAGGCGGCCAGCATCGTTAACATTGCCGCCAACATCACCGGTGCAATCGATGGCTTTCCCAGAATCCTAATCGTCGCGCCCTGGTGCAACGTGTTCCACCATTGCACGGAAAAATAAATTATCGGGACGTTGACTACGCCTACAATCGCGAGCACCGCTCCGGCGCGATCAGCGCGCTTGGGTTCGTCAATCGCGGCCTGGAGCGATAGGAATCCCACGTAAAGAAAGAGCAGGATCAATGTCGACGTCAAACGCGCGTCCCAAACCCACCAGGTACCCCATGTCGGCTTGCCCCATAGAGAGCCAGTGATCAACGACAGCAAGGTGAATAGCGCGCCGGTGACGGAAATCGACGAGGCCATCATCGACGCCAGCCGCGCATTGAAGGCCCAACCGACCCCGGCGTACAAAGCCATCAACACGTAAAGCATCATTCCCATCCAGGCTGCCGGCACGTGAATAAACATTATGCGATATGCATCGCCCTGCTGGAAGTCAGTGGGTGCTTTGAAAAAACCGATGTACAACCCGGCTGCGAAGAGCACCACGGCGGGAATCGCAAACCACGGGATCAATTTTCCGGCGAGCGAATAAAAAGCCGCGGGAGATGCATACTTGTAAAGATTCATGATAACGACCAAATCACTCGCACGAGCTTGGGGTAATCACAGAAGTTATTCCAATGAAATCCGAAGTGCCGCAGCTGTGGCCCACGGCGCAAAGATTAACGAAACTACGAGTAGCGCCGCCAGCAGGTAGATATTTGCCGTCGGATCGACCCCGGCAATACTGGCATCAACAGCCCCGGCGCCAAAAATCAGCACTGGAATATACAAGGGTAACACTAAGAGAGCGACGAGCACTCCGCTGCCACGCAGCCCGAGCGTTAAGGCGGCGCCAATAGACCCGATAAAACTCAGCACTGGCGTTCCAATCAACAGCGAAAGCGAAAGTACTAGTAACGGTCTGGGAGCGAGGCCAAATTGCACGCCGATGAGCGGTGCAATTATCACCAGCGGGACTTCCGAAACCAACCACTGGGCCAGCACCTTTCCCATCACCACGAGGTAAAGCGGTTGCGGCGTGAGCAACATCTGTTCAAGCGTACCATCCTGATAGTCGTTTGCGAACACTCTGCCGAGCGAGAGCATCGACGCTAGTAAGGCAGCTACCCAAACGACGCCGGGCGCGATTGATTTCAGCAGGGGCGCTTCAGGTCCGATACCCAGCGGGAACAGACTAACCACGATCACAAAGAAAAACAGGGTGGACAGAACATCGGCGCGTCGCCTCCACGCCAGCGTCAAGTCGCGCTTCATGATCCAGC
>JANLZV010000647.1:0-4417 GCA_031366425.1 Pyrinomonadaceae bacterium
TTTTGCGGCCACGTGCCGTTTCGAATGATAATGCGTACAATCCAGCAGCCAACAGATCCTGTGCAATTAAAACGAATCGCGTGTTCTACCAAAAAGGAGCTTTCCAACAGTCATGAGACACTTTCGCCTTCTCGTCGCCGCCGTCATGCTTACGGCTTTCTTCGCGCTCAGCGTTTCCGCGCAGACCCGACCAACCGGTGCACCCGCGTCGCCAGCGCCCCAGCCGACGCCGCCCATCGCCGACAATGGTCCAGTGCCGGTCTCGAAGATTGCCTACATTGACACCGAGTTTTTTAGCGACGAAAAAACCGGCATCACGAAATATGTCAACGTGGTGAAAGCTCTCGAAAGGGAATTCCAACCTCGGCAGACCGAGCTCAACACAATGCAGGCTCGACTCAAGACGCTCGCCGACGAAATCGCCAAACTCAGCGAGACCTCAGTCGTGGATCCCAAAACGATCCGGGCCAAACAGGAGGAAGGCGAACGCATTCAAATCGAATTGAAGCGAAAAAAAGAAGATGCCGATGCAGCGTTTACGAAGCGGTACCAGGAAGTGGTTAATCCGGTTTCGAAAGACATTTACAACGCCCTGAAGCGGTTTTCTGCGGAACGCGGACTCACGATGATCTTCGACATCAGTAAACTGTCAGGGGCAGTTCTGATTTCGGTTCCAGGGATGGATGTGACCCAGGCATTCATTAATTATTACAACGCAAGTGCGACTTCCGTGACGCCTTAACTTTGAAAAGACTTATCGGGTGTTCAGTCAGTACCGCCCGTTCACGAAACCCGAACAGTTTTATGGTGGCGATTCAGCATAGTTATAGTTACTGCCTAATCGCTGTCTGATGAACCCGCGCGTCTCCCCTTGGCAATCTGCGGAAAAAAATATCCATGCGATCCTTGCTGAGAATCGTTGCGCTGGTCTCCGTCACCGGCTTGTTGCCCTTCGCTGTCACGCCGGGCGTGCTTGGCCAGGAACCGCCCCAACGACGTCCTCGACGTGTAAACGCTCCTGAAGCGCTGCCGCGCGCGACACCCAGTCCGCCGGGGGCTGCGACTGACGATGTTGACGAGGGCGACATCGTCCGCGTGGAAACCCAACTCGTTTCAGTTCCGGCCGTGGTTACTAACGGGGCAGGACGTCCGCTCGCTGGTTTGCGAAACGAAAATTTCTTGCTGTTTGAGAACGGCCAACAACAGCGGATTACCAACTTCGCGACCACTGAAGTGCCGTTTGAAATTGCCCTCCTGCTTGATACTTCAGGTTCAACGCGCGCAGACGTAGCGCTGATTCGTCAGGCCGCCAATGCTTTCGTCGCCGACCTGCGTCCCGGAGACCGCGTGGCTATTTTGGGCTTCACCACGGTGCGGCGCGGTTCGGCGGTATTCGGGAAGGCGGAGGTACTTTCAAGACTCACGAACGATCGCGCCGCGTTGCGTCTCGCCATCGACAAGTTAGGGGTGAGCCATAGCACTCCGTTTTATGATGGCATCGCGCGAATCACAGATGAGATATTTTCCGAACCGCCGGCGGAACAGATGCAGGGACGACGGGCCCTCGTCGCGTTAACAGACGGCGTTGATTCTGCCAGCGATTCAGATTTTCAGTCAGTACGGTTGAAATTGACGAGGGGCGGGATCGCTTCCTACTTCATTCAGATCAACACCGAAGATTTTGTCGAAGAGCGACTGTTGAGGGACTGTCGCGACGAGGGTGCGGTCGTGCTCTCCCCAAAACAGCTCGAAAGATATCGTCGAATTTTCATGCCCCAGGCGCGGCCCGCAGACTACACAGATTTTTGTGAGATTGGACCATTCGAGCGGATGCAAATCAGCCGCGATCTTTACAATCTTGCGCGCCGCGAAATGAACGAGCTTGCCAAAGCCAGCGGCGGCAACAATTTTTTGGCGGCCACGTTGCAGGACGCGCGGGCCGCTTTTGCCAAAGTGTCGACCGAGATCGGCACGCAATACAGTTTGGGTTACTATCCAACCAACAAAACGCGCGATGGAAAGTTTCGCACGATCAGGGTGGAACTCCAGGGCGCGCAGGAGAAGGCGCAGGTGCGCGCGCGCGAAGGCTACTACGCGCCAAAGAGCTAAAGCAGAAGCCCGACCGTAAGGAAGGGCTCAATCAGCACGACCGGATTCGCCGGCACAAATTTTTCAAAAGGCAAAGACCTGTAAATGGAAAACAGTTTTTTCAATCGCATCTTATTAATTGTTCTCGACGGCGCCGGCATCGGCGAAATGCCTGACGCGCCCGCGTGGGGCGACGCCGGGTCGGACACCTTCGGTCACATCATGCAATCGCGTGCGGTAAATTTGCCCAACCTGCAGCGATACGGGCTGGGCAACATCAGGCCACTTGAGAATTGCCCACCGCTAGTCCACCCGGAGGGCTCGTACGGGCGTTGCACGTTGAAGTCAAACGGCAAAGACACCACTACCGGTCACTGGGAGATGGCTGGCATCGTTCTCGATCAGGCGTTCCCAACTTATCCAAACGGGTTTCCGCAATCGATCCTCGATCGTTTTATCAGCCAGACGCGCGTGCCTGGAATTTTGGGGAACTACGCTGCTTCGGGCACCGAGATCATAAAAGAACTCGGCGCCGAACACGTCGCTACCGGCAAGCCAATTGTCTACACCTCGGCAGATTCCGTTTTTCAGATCGCAGCCCATGAACAAGTGATCCCGCTCGATAAGCTTTACGAGATTTGCGAAACCGCGCGCGGAATTCTAAGCGGTGAACACGAAGTGGGCCGGGTGATTGCGCGTCCATTCCTTGGCGACACGGGAGGGTTTTATCGAACAGAAAACCGTCACGACTATGCGGTCCCACCGCCACCCGCAAACCTTCTGCCGACTTTGGAAAAGGCTGATCTGGACGTGGTCTGCATCGGTAAGATTGCCTCCATCTATGATTCGATGGGAGTGACGGAGGATTTGAAAGCGAAGAACAATCAGCAGACGATCGACCAAACGATTCACGCGCTCGTGCAGGATACCCGCGGTCTGATTTTCTCAAACCTGGTAGATTTCGACATGCTCTATGGACATCGTCGAGACACAGAAGGCTATGCGCGCGCGCTCGAACATTTCGACGCAAGTTTGCCCGCAATTGAAGCAGCGATGTGGGAAGGCGATCTGATGATCCTGACTGCCGACCACGGCAACGATCCTACGTTTCCGGGCAGCGACCATACGCGCGAGTTTGCCCCGCTGCTGGTTTACGGAAAGAGAGCGCGCGCGGGCGTCAACCTCGGCACACGCGGCTCGCTCGCCGATATCGGCGAAACGATCGCGGAAAATTTTGGTTTGAAGTTAGGCGCGGGAGAAAGCTTTTTGTCCGCAGTAGTCGGTGACGATCTCGAGTCAGACGAATTTGAGTAACGCTGCCGGCTTTCCCGGCGATCCATGAGCGGCTGCGATCGGTCGGCTCAGTTTTTCGGCTTTCGCGTGAGGCTCGTGAAGATCGTTTCCAGCCATGGATCCTGTTTGATGAATCCGCTTCCCCAGGTCTTCCATTCCTCCGGCAATCCTTCGCTTTTGATCTGAGCCAGCGTCTTACCCGCGGCGATTTTCTTCCGCACGATGCCTGTAGTGACCACCAGCATGTTATGAAATCGCTTTAGATCTTCAGGGGTCGCGAGCGCGCCGTGACCGGGAATGATCTTGACGCCCGCCGGGAGTTTGGCAAGCACATCGCCGACGTTCTTCGTGTAGCCCTCAACGTCTCCGCCGCTGGCGAGATCTACAAAAGGAAACCGATCGACAAAAAACTGATCGCCCATGTGGACCACGTTGGCCGCGGTAAAATAGATCACGCTATCGCCGTCGGTGTGGCCGGGTGGTACATGAATCACGCGAATTTCTTCGCCGTTGAAATGCACTGACAACGACTCGTCAAAAGTGATCACCGGGAGGGCCTCTTTCGGCGACGGTTTGGTTTGCCGGCCCGGCAAGTCAAGTCCTTCCGCGAGACGCTTGCGCACGTTGGTGTGGGCGATGATGGGAGCTTCGGGGCCAAACGTCGCGTTGCCGCCTGTGTGATCGCCGTGCCAATGGGTGTTCAAAATAAACTTGAGCTTGCCTTCGCCCAGAGTCTTCAAGGCCGCCTTGATCTTGTCTGCGAGCGGTGCGTATTGATCGTCAACGATTAAAATTCCATCAGGGCCGACGGAGACGCCGATGTTGCCGCCGCCGCCTTCGAGCATATAAATATTGCCGGAGACTTTGTGGACCTTGATTTCAACTTTTGAAAAATCCTGCGCCTGAATGCCTGAGCCGCAGACGAGAATCAGCGCCACGATCAAGATATATGTTTTCATTACCCAAACTCCTCAAGACTCTTAAAAGTATTCGGTTTACTGGGACCGCGGGCGCCCTCGCCCGCCTTCTGAGAAAT
>JANLZV010000166.1:0-6872 GCA_031366425.1 Pyrinomonadaceae bacterium
GCGAGCGTCTGCGCCTCGACGCCCTGCGACGCATCGACGATTAAGAGCGCACCTTCGCACGCCGACAGCGAACGCGAAACTTCGTAAGAAAAATCGACGTGGCCGGGCGTGTCAATGAGGTTCAGAATGTAGGACACACCATCTTTCGCTTTGTAATCCAAACGAACGGCATGGGCCTTGATCGTGATCCCGCGTTCACGTTCGAGGTCCATGTCGTCGAGAATTTGCGCAGACATGTCGCGGCCAGTCACCGCGCCGGTCAACTCCAGCAGACGGTCCGCCAGGGTCGATTTGCCGTGATCGATGTGGGCGATTATTGAGAAGTTGCGTATTAAAGCGGGATTCATAAGTATGCGGGCGAGGGCGCCCGCGGTCCGAAGAAAGAAGTCAGAAGACAGAATAAAGAAGGGAAAGAAGCCCGCTTCTGACTTCTGACTTCTGTCTACTTTCTCCTGTCTTCTGCCTTTATAACAAAACGGACGCGAATTCGCACTCGCGCCCGTCTTGACACTGT
Source organism: Pyrinomonadaceae bacterium (assembly GCA_031366425.1). GTDB lineage: Bacteria > Acidobacteriota > Blastocatellia > Pyrinomonadales > Pyrinomonadaceae > PSRF01. The sequence continues at coordinate 515 of JANLZV010000166.1, forward strand.
TTCAGACTTGCCGGAAAGGACTTAATCGTCGATGTGTGCTTCCACGTAAGCGCGTCCTTTTTCGGACGTGTTCACTGACTGCATAAACGACAGGTTTTTCATGGCCCAGGGAATATGCTCTTCCACAAACTTGGCATATCCATCACCTGATCCGTTTGGAAACCCAATCTTTTCCAGCACCTTCAGGATCAGCACATTGTCCTTCGTGGCCCCGGCTGCTTGAAACAGCTTGTGCTTGTCATCGTTTGAAAGTGATGAAGAGGAGTCGGAATTGGTGTTCGAATTTGTATTCGCGTTCGAATTGTAGTTCGAATTGTAGTTCGAATTTCTATTGTAGTTGTAATTGTAGTTGTAGTTACTTCGCGGGCTGTAGAGACCCGGCGCCTTGACGGCCCCGGTGACTACCAGCACTGCAAAAATAATAACGACCAGGATCAGGCCCAGACAGCCGGCGCCGCCGCAGCCGAGGGCAATCTTCGTGTTCTTAGTCATTCGTTAACCTCACTTGGGGATCTGGGTTGTCACCCAGACTGTTAGTTTGCGTCGCAACGACCAAAGCTTGTCATCAGAACCCGCAATCAATCGCGTCAGGCTTTAATTGAGACTGCAAATAATAGCGCAAGTTTTTGATCTTGTCGTGATGAAGTTTGCGATGTGCCTGCAAATTTAATCCTCTTCGACGGTTGCGTCGGGCGAGGCCACTGGCTAAGATTCCGGGTTCGCGCACCATTTCCATTCGTGTCGTTCCGGCCTAATCAATCGAGTCAAGCTAAATTCGCCAGGAGAATCTTTCAATGCGATCCCTCAGAAGCTTCGTCGTCATTTCATGTCTTGCCTTACTGATCAACGCAGCCACCGCAATATCGAGCGCACAGGAAAACAACGCTAAGCAGTCGACGCCAGTCGTCGCCTCGGCGGTGATTACCCCGGCCACTGCGGACATTTCGCCCGGCCAAAAAGTGAAGTTTGAAGTCGTTGCGAAAGACGCAGCCGGCAACATCGTAGCCGCCACTCCCTCGACTTGGTTTGCGGCGCCTTTTGATCTCGCGGCGGTAGACCAAGCCGGCAACGTTTCATTTTTCAGTCCGGGCGAAGTGCTGGTGGGGGCCATTGTCGGCGGCAAGATGCGTTACGTGCGGGTGATGGTTAAAGCCGGGCCAGTAACGCAGGTTGAGATCGCTCCGATCAAGTCGTCGCTAATCGTCGGCTCCAGCACCAGGCTTTCCGCAGTGGCTCGTGGTTCCGAAGGTAATCCGCGCCACGAGGCGGCCTTCAAATGGACTTCGAGCATGCCGGAAGTTGCCACGATTGACGCCGCCGGAGTGGTAACTGCGCTCGCGCCAGGCCGGGCCCAGCTGACCGCTACGTCGGGAAACGGCAGCGGTAACGTGATAGTGACGGTGGTGAAGAGCAACCTGACCGACGTTTCGGTCGAACCTCGTTCGACAAACGCGCGCACCGGCGACGTCGTGCAATTTAGTGTTCGGTCGCGTGGCGGCCAGGCGGACAACTCGGCAGTGCGTTGGACAGTTAGTGGTCCGGCAGCGACGGTGGATCCGGATGGCGTTTTCGTAGCCGAGCTTCCCGGTTCGTATGTCGTCACGGCTGCGAGTGGACGTGAAGAAGCGATCGCTTCGATTGTAGTGACGCCGCGCAATGCGGAACGAACCATGACGATTGTCGGGCGCGCGCCGATCAAGGAGTTTGCGGCGGCCGAGGAATGGATCTTCGGGAACTACGCATACCTTTCCACGATCTCCGACCGATTCCTGGTCTATGACATTTCCGATCCGTCAAGCCCGAAACTTACCGACACGATTAAGGTCGACGCGCGAATCGTTAACGACATTTCAACAACGGCCGATGGCAAGATTCTCGTCATCTCCCGTGAAGGCGCTTCGAATCGTAAGAACGGCATCGCCTTTTACAACAATTCAGATCCGGCCCATCCGAAGCTCGTCTCCGAATACACCACGACAGTAACCGGCGGCGTGCACAGCGCGTTCGTCAACACGCATTACGTTTACCTGACTGACGATGCTACCGGCTCAATGCGCGTGATTGATTTTGCTGATCTGGCAAACCCGAAAGAAGTGGCGCGATGGGAAGTTCCGAGCCAGGTCGCCGCCACGATTCACAGTGGCGAAGGCGATACAGTCAGCGGACGCTACCTGCACGACTTGCAGGTAAAAGATGGGCTCGCATATCTCGCTTACTGGCGCGACGGCATGGTGATTCTCGACGTGGGCAGCGGCATCAAGGGCGGCAGTCCCGAGCATCCGGTGTTCGTGAGCCAGTTGCGTTTCAACCATCACGAGCTTTACGGAAACGGCTGGCTGGCTGGCACCCACTCGGTATTTCGTTACAAGAATTACGTTTTCATCGGCGACGAAGTGTTCCCGCCTATCTTTGACATTCACGGGCGCGAACGCGTGCCGGTGCGCGGCATCGTGCATGTAGCAGATGTTTCGGATATCAACAATCCGCGCAAGGTGGCGGAATATCCGGTGCCGGAGTCAGGCGCTCACAACATGTGGGTGGAAGACGACATCATGTACATGGGCTACTACAACGGCGGCGGGCGGATTGTAGATGTCTCAGGCGAGCTGCGCGGCGATCTGTACCGGCAAGGACGTGAAATCGGACATCTTTGGGCGGGCGACCCCGATGGTTACAAACCGAATCTGCCGTTCACCTGGGGCGCGCAACCGCATAAAGGGCTCGTCTATTTTAACGATGTCCACAGCGGTATCTGGATCGTCAAACTCGGCGAGCCGAAGACGAAAGGATCGACAACGACCCCGGGACAGTAAACGTTCGGTGCAGACGGCAACCTCCGCAGATTACGCGGATTACACAGATAGTAATGCTTGAGTCACGATGGTTTGCGTTTAGGAACGCCGGCGAAGGGTTCATTAACGCTCTGCGTAATCGGTGCAATCTTTGGATTCTCACTGCTCGGATTTATATCGGGTTGCGTCCAAACTCAGCCAACAGCGGCGCGAGGGCCTCAATAATTTGATCGTGCGCGGCGCTATTGCTGGCGACGATCCCGTTGCGGTTTTGCAGATCGCTCCGGTTGTAATCCAGCCCGCCTCCAAATAAATCCGTTAGTTTGCCACCCGCTTCGCGCAAAATGATCTCAGGCGCGCACGTGTCCCACTGTTTCGTCAGCGGTGATAAATGAACGTATAAATCACACTGCTGCTCAACGATCAACCCGACCTTGATCCCCACCGAGCCGCGGTTAACTTCCTCGCGTAGACCAAACGCCTGGACCACCCGATCCATCCTTGGGCTTCGATGCGATCTACTGGCCGCTAATCGCATCGTAGCAATTTCGCGGTGCTCGGAAACTTGCGCGCGTTCAGGTGCAAACTCCGGGCGCTCGACCCACGCGCCGCCGCCCTGCACCGCGCGATACAAGACGTCGGTCAAAGGTAGGTAAACCACACCTAGCACGCTATGCCCGTCAACCGAGAGCCCGATCTGAACTGCGAAATCGCCGTTTCCGTCAATGAAGCCACTGGTGCCGTCAAGCGGATCGATCATCCACACCCGCGACTTTCCCAACCTGCGCGCCGTGTCTTCGGATTCTTCCGCCAGGATTCCGTCGCCGGGGAACTCGCGCGTAAGTCGATCGACAATTAATTCGTTTGCCAGTTTGTCGGCTTGAGTTACCGGCTCGTTGTCGTGTGACTGAGACTTTTGTTCGATGACGAGCGGGCCTTCGTAGATATCCAGGATCGCCGCACCCGCTTCGCGCGCAAGTTCGATCGCGATGCTCAGCTCGCGATCAAAGGCTCGGAATTCGGTAGGCTCTCTCATATTTGACTGGCAAGAACTAAACGCTTGATACAGAACCGCGAGCGATAGCGAGCGGATGCAAAGTTCAACCTAGCTGAAGTCGTTGGTAAGACTTCTTTTACAGCTTGCCGGCACCCACTCGCTACCGAGCGTGGTTTTGCAAACGCGCAGCCTCGCGAATGATGTCTAAAGTTTGAACCAGGTCGGCGCGCGTAGTGCGGAAGTTAGTGATGCAGGCACGCAACGCAAATCGTCCGCGCAAGGTAGCGTTCGAAACATATGCGCGGCCGCCACGCTGGACCGCCAGCATTATTTCATTGTTCAGTCGGTCCAACTCAGATTCGTCGGTCTCCGAAAAAGTGTCCAGCGATCTTGTAGCCGGCGATCTTAAGGACGGAGGCAGATAACGAAAGCAGCAAATGCTCAACTCGGGCTCTGCGAGCAGCTCGAAATCCGCAGCTTCCTCGAGGCGTTGGCCCAGGTAAGCAGCTAAGGCATTGTCCTCGCTGACCGCGGCGGAAATCCGTTTGACTCCGTAGTAGCGCAGCGTCAGCCAGATCTTGAGCGCGCGAAACCGCCGCGACAGTTCTGGTCCATAGTTCCAAAAGGCGAAGGCTTCAGTTTCATCCCGCTCATGAATCTTGATGTAGTCGGCTTCGTCGAAACTGAAGGCTGCGCGCGCTCGCGCTTCATCGCGAAACAACAAACAACCGGAATCGAGAGGCACATAAAGCCATTTGTGTGGATCGAGCGAAACGGAATCCGCGCGATCGAGTCCGGCGAAAAGTTGCCGCTTCGCTGGATCGAGCGCGGCTAGGGCGCCATAAGCCCCGTCAACGTGGAACCAAAGCCCAAACTCCTTCGCTACCTCGGCAATTTCGGGGAGCGGATCCACCGCGCCGGTGTTGACTGTACCCGCGCTCCCAACGACGCAAAACGGTTTCAGTCCGATTGCGATGTCCGCCTTGATGAGTTCCCGCAGAGCCGCGACGTTCATTCGAAAATGATCGTCGCACTCCACCAGACGCACCTGGCCGCGGCCCAGACCGAGAAGATCGGCGGCTTTGGGAATCGACATGTGAATCTCGGTGGACGCATAAATCGTCATCGGCTGGCGGTTCCATAAACCGTCCTCGGCCACAGGGGTTTCAGATTTCGCACGATGGGCGATCAGCAACGCGGTGAGGTTTGCCATCGAACCGCCGCTGGTCAAGAGGCCGTGGGTTCCGTGCTCTGCAGTGCTGTATCCGATCATTTCGCCGAGCCAGCTGATGACCGTCTGTTCAATCTCCGTGGCCGCCGGACCACTGCGCCACGAAGTGACGTTAACGTTCACGGCCGAGGCCAGAAGATCGGCAAAGGCACCGGGCGCGGTGGAAGGCGAAGCGACGTAACCAAAAAAACGCGGATGCCCATTGTGGCGGCTTCCATCGAGAATGCGGCGACAATCGTCGATCAAATTAGCGAGCGACTCCGCTTCGACCGGAAGCTTCGTACCTAAAATCTCGTTTAGTCTCCCGCCGTGAGTTTCCGGAAACACCGGCAAGTTTCGAATCTCGGAAAAGTAGTTCGTCACTAAGTCAGTAACCTGCGAGGACAGCTGTTCGAGTTCTTCAGCGGAAATCTCGAGTGAAGAACCGGCCGGTCGCTGGGTGTTTTCGTAGGTGCTCATTTGGGTGGTGGTGTCGGCGCAATCGCGACCAGCAATGAGAGTCGGGCCGGACCTTCATTAGTGACGCCGTGCGTAATTCCTGCTGGGGCGAAAACCAGCGTGCCTTGATCAGCGTCTCGCTGTTCGTCTCCGATCGTAAAACGACCGCGACCCTCGAGCACGAGGTAAAACTTGTCAGCGCCCTGATGCGCGTGCGTCTTCTGCGCCTGATTTGCTTCGAGACAGTTCATGCCCACCATCATCTGTTCGCCCTGCCAGAGAGTAGTTTTGTAAAACTTCTCTGCTTGCGAGCCTACCTGATCGGGCCAGTGTAGAAAGTTGTTCATCGCGCGTTCCTTTGTTTGGTTGAAGTCCAAAGCTAACACAGCGGTTGGCCACGATGAAGCGCTTGCTGCGCGCAGATTCGACGCGTTACTCTCTGGACGCGTCGCGTTCGCATTTTTGAGACGGCTACGAACGATTTCGCAAAGAAACCGTTGAAACGGTTTCTGTTCCGATGGCCTTCACTCACCTGGCTAAAGCGAGGTGCTAATGACAGCCATGTGCTTTTGGCTAACGTAGCCAGCAACGCGGCGACTCTGTGACGGCTGATTAAAAAACTCTGGCCAACTTATGACCCTATCCGGCTCAGCAACACTTGCAGGCACCAACCGTTACCGCGATCGTTTCACCGGCCTTGCCGCTGAAAACCATTTCCGGGAAGAACAGGGACTGGTCGTTTCATCGCTCGGTATCGGCACTTACCTCGGCAATGCCGACGCCGAGACTGACGCGCGATATGCCGACACCGTAGCGCAAACAGTCAGGCTCGGCGCAAACGTCATCGACACCGCAGCCAACTATCGTTTCCAAAGAAGCGAACGATCCATCGGCGCGGCC
>JANLZV010000167.1:0-8351 GCA_031366425.1 Pyrinomonadaceae bacterium
TATCGCGGCATCAGTTGGGGCGTCGATGGCGGCGGTCGCGGCCTAACGCTGCGCTATCGCTACAAGTTCTAGCTTTGGTTTTTAGGCCGGAGTCTGCTTCGGAAGTAATGAACGAGTTGCTGTCGATCCAGGGTGTAACCAAATACTTCAATCAACGGCCGGTACTGAACGACGTTAGTTTTTCAGTGCGTTCCGGGGAAGTGCTGGGCTTCAGCCGCAGGTGTTACCTCACTCTTGCGTGTGTATCCGGCGAATGCGGCACACGCCAGGAGGAGCACGAAGATGATTCTCAGCAGCAGGTTCATACTTTTTTGGAATCACACGTCATGGATCGAGCGGGTCATTCGCATCAAAAAATAGTGAGTCAACCGACGGCTTAAACTCCGCGGCAGCCGGGGATACTCGGGTGATAGACACCAACGGGAAATATCCGAATTCCTTCAAACAACGAGTGCGAAAGGCTTCGCTGGCGGTGTAGAGAATATGATCTTCCGATGAGGTGACCAGCGCCTTGAGATCCGTCGGTATTCCATAACGAAAAGCGAGGCGCGCGGCGTTACGAAAGTTTGTAGTGGTATGTCGCGCGTGTGGTTCGATCAAAATACTCTGTTCGGGAATCTTAAACTTTTCCATCACGTATCTCTTCATCTCGATCGCTTCGTTAAAGGGTGTCTGCATCGGGTGAACGTTGCCACCGGAAAACACCATCAAGGGAGCCTTGCGCTCGAGGAAAAGTTTCGCTGCCTGGTCCACCCTGTTGGCCGCTACCTTACTTAGCCTGGCCGAGTCTTGCGGACCTGAGCCGAGGACCAAAATGAATGAATACGGATACGTGGTCCACTTGATCTTTTTAAGATTCCGCAGAGACGTTTTGTTTTCACCCGCTGCTAGTGGTTCGTAACGACCCGCCTCATCACGCCGATTAGCTTCTAAGAGTTTCAATGCAAAGCCGAGGGTTGGTTCAAAAAACAGCGGGTCTTTGGCGAGTTTTATCTCGGCTAGTTTCAACCGCAGCAGTTGGCGATATTCTTCGCTCGAAACATTAAAGCTGACCTTGTCAATGTCTTTGTAAAGTGGATCGTGGCCCAAGCCGTAGACACTCAGCAGGCGGTTCATTCCGTTGGCCGCATCTTTCCACGCCGCAATCAACAATTCTGTATCGGAGAGTTTGTTGTGTTTGATGAATGCACCCGACCTGCGCATGTCTATCGCGAGTAATTTTAACGCAGGATACTTTGCCAATCCCTCAAGTTCGTTTGACACCGTATTAATCTCTGGATCACTAAGACGAAGTAATTGGTCCAGACACCTGACGTTATCGCACTTCGCGACGCGACCGAACGCTTGAGCCTTATCATTGGAGAGCCTTCTCAAGGCCTCATTTCTTCTTAAGAGTTTTCCCACTGCTCGATCTCGCTGAAACAAACTCAACAGATAAAAGTTCTTGTCTTGAACTGCGTTATGAAGGGTTAGCTGGTAGGTAGGATCAAAACCTGTTGCCTTGGCCGTCGCGTTTTGAGCAAACGCAGTGGGAGCAAACCGCCGGGAAGTGCCTTCAAAACTTGCCGGATTAAACCCCGCGTTCTGAGCAACACTGGTACCCGAAACATTCGCTAACAGAACCAAAGAAAGAATAAAGTGTCGGAGCATCATAATTTCTCCAGTCCTCAATTCATCCGCTCAGCTGGAACACACAGCCCGGTTCCTGCGCCGATACTGGATCCGCAAAGCTAAATGCCAGCACAAATACCGCAGCAAAGAAAACGACTACCTTCATAAGGATCTCCTTCACAAATCGGATAGCTGTAGATGCCGCTCTTAGCCGCGGCGCGAGATGAATTCTTCAGTAACTCCTTCTGTAATATTGCCCGCAACTATTTCAGCAGTGAAATAACTTTCGACTCGGATCGGGCTTCCCGCCAGACGCCGTAACATCACGATCTGCCCGACGTGTGTCAGGGCGTCGCCAATGGGGCCTTGAATTAGTTTCTCAACTGGACATGCCAGCGGAGCGACTGACGCGAGATACGAATCCAGTCGGCTAACGGCCGAGAAGAACCGCGACACTTCGTCATCCCACGGCAAGGCGGGGGACGTCAAATAAACTAACTCGCCCTGGATTAAAAATAACGACCCCTCAAGCAAGTCGCCGATGTGCGCCAGGATTTCTCCCGGCGTGCGGGTCCCTTCATTGATACGAAACGCACCGAACCCCTTCGGGGGGTCGATCATGGCAAGGCGGCCGCGATAGGCCACGGTCGCGACGACATGGCGCAACACTTCACGTTTCGCATCTAACGACAAAACATCGTCCTCAGTTTTGGTCAATAGATTCTGCCTATCGTCGTCGTCCACCGCGAGTTCTCGGTTTGGGCTTAGGAGTCTCTTCATTTGCCGCGTTGTCGTCAAACTCATTTTCAAAAGAAAAGATGATGTTGGGGAACCGACTACGCAACAGCTTCTGGTCGCTGAGCGTGAGCGCATTATTACCCATCATCACTCGCAAACCTTTCACTCTCGACAACGACTGAGGCAGCCTGACGCCGCCATTTGAGTTTAACGAGAGTTCTTCAAGGGTTGATAAGTTACCGACAAAGGAAGGAATCTCGCGCAGCGCGTTATAGTCGAGTCCTAGTTTTTTTAATTGACGCAGAGAAGCAATTTGCGGTGGGACGGAGCGCAATCCATTTCTGCCCAGATCCAGCTCTTCCAAGTTCTGGAGATTTGCAAACGTGGCCGGCAGGCTTTTGGTTCGACCCAGAGAGCTACGCGGACTGATCCCACGCGGGTCAAGCGCGCCATATAACCTAAGCACTCGCAGGTTTTGCAGTTGACCGACTGAGCGCGGGATTGACACATTCATCTGACAACCGTTGCCGTTATCAATTATTAATTCTTCCAACTGTCGCAGCTGCCCGATTTCATTCGGCAGGGCTTCAAGTTGTTCCAGACACGAAAGCTCCAACGACTCAAGCTTGACCAGGGTGCCTAGCCCAGCGGGCAGCCGTTTCATTTCAAAGTCTTCATTCTGAATGATCAGGCGTCGAACTTTTTCAGGAGACTGAAGTGCCTTGGTGAGATTATCGAATACCTCATCATCCGGAAAACTTTTTTCCTGTTCTGTTTGGTGACTATCGAGACGGGCCAAGTCTGCGTTGACCTGGCTGACGCAGCCGGCGAAGACGCTGAAGGCAATCAGTCCGACTGCGAAATGTTTAGTAAAAGTGCTTTGCAAAATTGTTTCTCCCTTAAATGATTTCATAAAAATTCAAATGTTGTTTGTCGGCCGGAGCGTCAACTTGGAGGGCGTCTGCCAACTCTGACGATACTGTCTTAATGCACTGCGGCCACGAAGCAAAGCATTCTACCTGATTTGCAAGTACAACGATGAAAGCGGGGCCTGCAGGCGTCCTCATAACCTTCAACGCTTTGCCTTTGGATACGGTTGAGCAGTTTGTTGGCGGCGTCAGCACGGCGACGGCAATTCCGGCGTTTGCGAATATCGATCCACCGCGAATGGTTCAACTGCAGGCGCGGTTTATTTTTTAAGTCGATCAAAAAGTGATTGGGTAAACGAAAAGAGCTGGAGAGCCAGCGCTTTTTCGTTACTCAGCAGGGCTTGGAGAGAGTTTCGCTATCGCGGAATAGAACTGCTTTCCGTGGCCCCCGTCTTGGTGGAAGGGATCGAAGGAAGCTCCGGTAAACTGAAGTTAGCCAGCGGATCGTCGAACACCACGCCCGGCAGCGTTTTCTGTTTTCGCCCGCCTACGTATGCTCGCATCGCCAGCCACAGCATTCCCATTGACAACGCGATCCAGGTCGCTACCCACATAATCGCCGGGATGCCGGTGGCGTTTGCCATATTCACCGCGTCGGTCGGGACCGAAGGAGCGAAAGGTGACGACAGAAAGAAGACCGTTTTCAGATCCAGTAAGGCGTTCAGCACCAGTTGGACGGCGAGAAAACTGACGAAGAAAGACGCTACCCGCGCACTCGCGAATTTCGCTACCGCGACGAGGCCGACCGTCAAAAGTGTTCCCGCCAAAAGAGTGAAAGGAATTCCTGTCCATTCGGCGCCCGAAAAGACCGGCTTGAAAACACCGTAGATTAGAGTTAAGGCGAGCACGATTCCGGCTGATCCGACCAGGACTAGCCGTGCAGCCACGCTGCGGCGAATTAAAATCAACAGCAGAGAACCATAAGCCATCGAGCTGATGTAGCCAGCGCTGGAAACGAGCATTTGCGAGAGCATTCCGCCCTGAGTGGTATACGTCTCGCCGCTGGCGTTGGCGGCGACACTGAGGCTGGCGACGGAGTTGCCAGTCAGCACCGCAGCAATTGCATGTCCACCTTCATGAATAAAAGTGACGAAGATCCGAAATGGATACGTCAAGATCTCCGCGAAGGGAATGAACCAAAGCACGATGGAAATAATCGCCGCAGCGATTAAGACGCTTGCCTGAGGACGCGCATCGCGGGAAATTCCTAACTTCATTATTTAAATCTCCGTTCGAAGCAAATACAGACATTCACTAAACGCGTGTTAATTAAATGATGTTCCCGCTTTTATGCCCGGTTTTATGGACCGCGTGTGCCCTCGCCCGCATTTGAACTGTTTCCCACTGCGGGCGGGGGCGCCCGCGCTCCTAGCTCCTAGCTCCTAGCTCCTAGCTCCTAGCTCCTAGCTTTTAAAAGTTTACTCACGCATTCGCCGGCCGCTTGACTCTCAACCAAACACTGCTGGATCGAGAGTATCTTGTCATCTCACGGGACTGCGGGCGCCTCGCCCGCTCACGATTCCTCACCCAGGTCTGCGGATCGAACAAAGTCGCCGGATTTTCCGCCGGTCTTTCGTTCGAGTCTGACGTCGGAAATGATGATTCCTTTGTCGAGCGCTTTGCACATATCGTAAATAGTCAACGCCGCAATTGAAACTGCCGTCAATGCTTCCATCTCGACGCCCGTTTGCGCATTGGTCGAAACTGAGGCTTCAAGCTCAACGCCGTAGTCGCGAATCGTCGCTCGCACATCGACATGAGTGAGCGGGAGGGGATGACAAAGTGGAATTAGTTCGGCGGTGCGTTTGGCTCCCATAATCCCGGCCAGACGCGCAGCTTCGAGCGGATCGCCTTTCGGCGTTTGGTGTCCCTTGACCGCAGCCACAGTGGCCGGCGACATCAGCACGCGCGCTGAAGCAATCGCCTGGCGCGTGGTCACGGCCTTATCGCTCGTGTCTACCATTCTGACGTTGCCTTCGTCGTCGATATGAGAGAGCTTGCCCATTGGTTACTCAAGTCCTTCGTGCTGAATTCGCGATCAAGTGCCCGGTTTCACTCTTGCATTTCCGGCTGAGTGGCAGATAATCTTACTATAACCTTAACTTTAGAAATCCAGTCAGCGGCCAGGACTCGTAAGGTTAGAAAATCCAGGCGAACTGTTGGAGCTTATGTCAGGACTTGTTCAAAATACTGAGTGGGAGCTGCGGAGATCACGAGACTCTCAAGCTGTGGGCACGAATGCTAATCCGCGGACTCACGAAATAGTCACAAACCCGCGGCCCGGCTACAGCGGGGTCGCCGAACACGTTTCCACATTTCATTCGGTTCTGGAGTATGCGACGCTGATCCTGTTTCCGATTCTGTTTGTTCCAAACGTTTACTTGTCGCTCAATCGACTCTATGAACTGGAAATGGTTTGGCTGGCCCTCGTAGCGGTTCCAGTCTCCCTCGTCTGGGGGGACTTCGTATCTGGCCTGGTCCATTGGGCCGCCGACACCTATTGTTCCGAAGATACTCCAATCGTTGGCCCCGGTTTCGTGAAGCCGTTTCGAATGCATCACATCTACCCGCGCGATATCACAACGCACCATTTCGCCGCGACGGTCGGCAACGTTTGCGTGATGGCGGTGCCCATACTCCTGCTATGCCTTTATGTGATGTGGGGTTGGGACGTTTCGAGTTGGCTTTCATTTCTTATCCTGTGCGTGAGCTTGATGAGCCTCGCGACCGCGGCCACCAATAAGTTTCATAAGTGGGCGCACCAGGAGCACCCGCCGGCTTATGCGCGCCCACTGCAACGCTTGCGGCTGGTGTTGGAACCGGCGCACCACGAGCTGCATCATACCGAGCCTTTCGAGACGCACTATTGCATCACAAACGGTTGGTTAAATCCGTTGCTGAACAAGATTAAGTTTTTCCGTCGGATGGAGAGCGCGTTGGCTCTGGTTGGAATTCACACTGCCAAGGTAAATGAACTGAGACGAGGGCACCGAGCGTCGTCGGAAGTTTCCTAAACGCGCTTTGATTTAGTTATTGCTCGGCTGCCTTCGATTTAAGAGCGCGGGCGCCCCCGCCCGCAAAATATTTTGTGTTCAATTGCGGACGAGGGCGCCCCCGGTCCCATGAGATGACAAGATCCTTACGTCAGCGCTCGGGATTTATTAACTTTTCACCCCTCGGACCAGAACGTATTCCAGCAATCCCATTGTAAATCCGCGATAGACTGCGACGTCGAGCAGCAGACTGAGTCGTGCCAGCATGAACCCGCGGATTCTCGTGATCGCCTTAATTGTTTCCGGGCGCATTTGTTCGAAGTAGTAACCCGGAATTACTGAAGCCCCAATTTCCTCGATTTCCACTTTTTCAAATCCGGCGCCGCGCATCTTCTCGCTATAGACTTCAGCTGTGTAAACATTAGCTCGCGGCACTTTCCAAAGGCTCCGGGCCATTTCCGCGACAAACTTTTCAATCGGGTTACGCGGCTGCCGCTTCACGATAAAGTCGGCCATGGCGATCACGCCACCCGGCTGCAGCACGCGTCCGGCTTCGTGCAAAAACTTTTCACGCGTATCAAAGTGTTCGGGTCCCTCGATGCTCAACACGTGGGTAAACGTTCCATCGGGGAAGGGGATTTCGGTGGCGGTGCCGTGCCGGAATCGGACGCGATCTTCAAGCTTGGCCTCGCGAGAGCGTCGCCGGCCGTGCTCAACGTGTCCCCACGTAACGTCAAGGCCATCAATCGATTGGGGCGAAAAATTCTGGGCGAGAAAAATATCCTGCGTGCCCATTCCGGGAGCTACATCGAGCAGCCTACTGTGCTCGTCGAGTCCCAGGATTGTGCCCATGCGGCGGACGAGATTTTCGGCGGCCGCGATGTAATTATCAACGCCATCTTCCCAGAGTCCGAAGTTTAGATAACCATCGTGATGGTCCAGGTAGTTTTCCACGCCGCCGCCGTAAAGGTTTTCCACTTTACGTTCGTGCGCACCCGCGCTCCAAAGCTTTCGTTCGACGTCACTCATTCAGACTCCGTTCTGCTAAAAACTTAGGTGGGAAGATGCACTACGCGAACTCTTGTGCCCGCTTCGACCGCCAGTGTATCTCGCGGCACAATTATCAATGAAGTTGCCCTCACAAAACCAATGAAGTCTGATGACCCGCCCCACCTTAGCGGTTCGGCGATCAGCAAACCCTCGTCGCTGGTAGTGAGCAGCGCCGGCAAATAGCTCTCGCGTTCTCCCGCGCCTTTTACGTTTCGGCCCAGCACCGCCGTCTCCTCTCGCAGGCTGCAGTCGCGCGCTCCCTGCATCGCGAGAATTGCCGCACGCGCGAAAAGATTATACGTAACGGAGACTGACACCGGATTTCCCGGAAGACCGAAGATTAGTGTCCCATTAGGGAGTCTGGCGAAAACGATCGGTTTACCAGGTCGCAGCGCCACGCGCTCAAAGAAAACTTCGGCGCCCAGTTCGCGCAACGCGGCTTTCGTATAATCGTATGCGCCAACCGAGACACCACCGGAACTAATTACAATATCGCTTCGCAGGGCGGCGTCGGCAAACTGCTGTTGAAGCACTGCAGGGTCATCACCTGCGAGCGGAAGTTGCTCGGTTAAGGCCCCAGCCATTTCAGCATACGACCCAATCGAATAATTATTCGAATCACGGATCTGATCCGGGCCTGGCTTCTCAGCGACGTTTACGAGTTCACTTCCGGTCGCCAAAATGGAAACCCGTGGACGTTGGCCCACTTTCACGCGGGCGTATCCAAACGAGGCTAACACCGCCATCGTTTCCGCATTGATCAATTCGCCCGGTGAAAGAACAGTCTGTCCGGCCATGATCTCACTGCCGCGCGTCACGATCGAACGTCCCTTCGCTACTGGCTGTAGGATCTCAACGAAACTACCGTCAGCTACTTCGCGGGTTAACTCGATCTGCTGAACACTGTCCGCGCCGCGCGGGACGGGCGCTCCCGTCATAATTCGCACCGCTTCACCAGCTCGCATCTTGTGATGCCAACCTCGGCCTGCCGCCGATTCGCCAACAATTCGCAGCGTCGTCGGCACCCGGT
>JANLZV010000708.1:0-4813 GCA_031366425.1 Pyrinomonadaceae bacterium
CGGCAACAAGAAAACGATGATGAGTTAATGTATTTAATCCGTCCTGCTTCCAGCCCCGGCCTCCTGCCCCTCTCTTCTGTCTCTGCTATCATGCGCCGCGATGGAAAGCTGCCGTCTCATGATCGTCTCGGGCGAACCTTCGGGCGATGCTCATGCCGCAGCCCTGGTTGACGCCGTCCGCCGCACGGCACCCCAAACTCTTTTCGATTTTTTCGGCGCCACCGGTCCTTTGCTGCGAGCAGCCGGGGTCGAGTCGGTGGTACGTTCCGACGATCTTGCGATCCTGGGTCTGCTGGAGATTGGCCGCGCTCTGCCGAAGTTTTGGCGGGCGTACAAACTGCTGAAGCAGGCTGCCCTCGAACGAAAACCCGACGCGGTTATCCTCGTTGACTGGCCCGACTTCAATCTGCGACTAGCGCGCGCTCTCCATCGCCGCGGAATAAAAGTGATCTACTACATCAGCCCGCAACTTTGGGCCTGGCGTTCATATCGAGCAAACACAATTGAGCGCGACGTCGACCTGCTGCTTTCGATCCTGCCATTTGAAAAGGAATGGTACGCCGATCGAGGGATCGATCAGGTTGAGTATGTGGGCCATCCACTGGCCGGCGAAGTTGTCCCGCGTCTCAGTCGCGCGGAATTCTGCCGCGAGATGAAACTCGATCCGCGTTTGCCGATCATTGCGCTGCTGCCGGGCAGTCGTCGGAAGGAGGTTGAGCGGATCCTGCCATCGATGCTGGAAGCGGCGGCGCTAATCTCAGCGCGGCAACCGGAAGTTCAGTTCGTGGTGGTGGTCGCGCCCAGCCGCAGTTCGGAGGAAATAAGAACCATCATTCGCGCCCAACGCGCTACGCCGTTGCCGCTCCCTTCGTGTCTGCACATTGTTTCCTCGCGCCAATCGCGCGATGCGCTCGCCGCTGCTGACGCCGCCGCGATCGCGAGCGGCACGGCGACTCTCGAGGCCGCCCTGCTCGTGACGCCGATGGTCGTCGTTTACAAAGAGTCAACCATCAATTGGAACGTCCTCGGACGCTTGATCACGGTGGACCACTACGGCCTGGTAAACCTGGTGGCCGGCGAACGCGTGGCGACTGAACTGATGCAGGACGGCCTGAATGGCGAGCGCCTGGCAGGCGAGTTACTTTTATTACTGGATGAGGAACGAAACGCTGCCGTGCGCACTCGCCTTCACGAGGTGGCCCGGCAGCTAGGGGAAGGTGGCGCTTCTGAAAGAGCTGCTAACGTCGTGTTGAACGCCTTGCAAGACTGGAAACTCTGAAAACCTAACTCAATCCTCCCTGAAACCGCGGGCAATGGGACCGCCGGCCCTGGGACCGCGGGCGCCCCCGCCCGCATCTGTTCAAGTTCACTCCAGTTACCGGGAGGTAGTCTTCCGACTTATTCCTTTTCAAGTTCCTCAAGGCGCCGCCGCAGCTCCTTAATCTCTTCGCGCATTTGCGGCAGCCTGCCGACGTGCGCATTCAGCCGCTTGAATTCGTCGAGCGGTTGAATCGGGATTCCCCACCAAACGCCCGGCCGCACTATTTTTCCGGGCAGAATTCCTGCTTTTGAACCAATCACCGCGCCGCTCATCACGCGAATGTGATCGCCGAAACCAACCTGACCACCAATCACCACGTCGTCTTCAATCGTGACGCTGCCGCTAATGCCGGTTTGCGCGGCGATGATCACGCGCTCACCGATATCGCAATTGTGGCCCACGTGAACTAGGTTATCGATCTTGGTTCCTCGCCCGATTCGCGTTTGACCGAGAGCGGCGCGATCCACACAAGTTAACGCCCCCAGTTCGACATCGTCTTCGATCAGCACGGTTCCGCGCTGGGGAAACTTGCGATGACCAGTCTCGTCGCGAACGTAACCAAAACCATCAGCTCCAATGCAAACGCCGGCATGCAGGATGACTCGATCGCCAATGGTCACGTCGTCGTAAAGAACCACACCGGGATGCAACACGCAATCGTGACCCACCTTCACCCGATCGCCGACAAACACACTCGCCTCGATGCGCGTCCCGGCTCCAATCCTCACAGCCTCGCCAATTGAAACATGAGGGCCGACATAGACCGTCAGGCCAAGGTCAGCGGTCTCGGCAATCACGGCGGAGGGATGGACGAAAGGTTCGCGACGTTTTGGCGGTTGCAATAAATCAGCAATCAAGGCGAACGCAAGCTTTGGCTTCGCGACTTCAATTAACACCGGTCGCAACTCACGGTTAACAACCCGCTCGTGATTGTTTTCCACGAACTTCGGCGAGACGATCAAGCACGAGGCCTGGCTCGTCAATGCAACCTCAAAAAACTTCTCACCATCAACGTACGCCACTTCTCCTGTTGTTGCAGTCGCGAGGTCAGCGATGTCGCCCACATGAATGTCGCCATCGCCGAGCAGTCTGCCGCCAACATGCGCAGCTAACTCGGCGGTAGTCAGCGGATTAGTCTCAGTCATGAAGTTGAATCGTCCGCGCATTTCAAAAAAGATTATTGAATACCTAAAGCGCGGTGATATTACACTTTCCGCGGGAGACAGTGAACGGCTTTAAGTCGGCAAGGTAAGTCAGGACCGCAGGACTCCAGCCGAAACTTTGGTGGCTTTGGTCCAAAGTGGCGAATTTTGAAGGGTTTCGTCATTACACCCTGAACCCTTTTGGCCTTGCCATGCCCTAACAGACCAACTATCATGACGCGGTTACAAAACGAGGGCCATTTTGTGTTCCGAGTAACGCCCTTCTGTTCGGATTATTTCGTTTTTATTGGCATTTAGGCGCTTTGCAGAGCGCGGAGCCATAGAGGAGAAGTTTCATTGTTTAGCGATCAATTCCGTCGGGGAGAATCCGAAAAGGGAAAGCTGGCCGGAGTCAAAGGCTCCAAGCTGCTTTCAAACCTTTCGGGTGTTGCCTGGAAAGCATTTCAATCAGTCAACAAACGCCTTCCCGAGGGTGCTTCAATCACTCCCAATTGGGCTCCTGGTGCACTCCTGAAGTCTTACGAAAGAACTGCGCCCCCGCTGGGATTCCCGCGCGAAACTGATAGCCTTTGCCCCACCTGCGTGAAGGAAGTGCGCAATGCCGTAATTAATAAAGAAGTAGCGCTGGAAACTTTGATGTACGACCACCCGGGCGAAATCAAAGCGCAGATTGTTGAAGAGAACGGTCAGGTGGTGATGCGCAAGACTTGCCCGAAGCACGGCGAGTTTGTCGACGTGATGGCCACCGACCCTGCGTTCCTCGAACGGATTGAGTCACTTTTCTTTGGTCGTGACTTTCGCGTGGCTGACGACGCTGCGGTCCATCATCACGGCACCTCAAATATTAAATATGGCCGTGGCGCGGTGCTAACTGTAGACCTGACGAATCGCTGCAACATGATGTGCAATCCTTGCTTCATGGACGCGAACCAGGTGGGCTACGTTCACGAGCCGACTTTTGAAGACACTAAAGCGATTCTCGATCGCGCAGTTTCGTTCAAACCAAAGCGCCAGATCATTATTCTTTTTTCCGGTGGCGAGCCTACGCTTTCGCCTTACTACCTCGAAGCGGTGGCTTACGCGAAGAAGATCGGTTTCTACCGGATTTTGGCTGCTACCAATGGCATTCGCTTCGCCGAAGACATTGAGTTTTGCAAGGAGGCGAAGGCCGCGGGCCAGCATGGTGTTTATCTTCAGTTTGACGGAGTCAGTGAAGAAAAGAATAAGCACCGCGGGGTGGGAAATCTTTTCGATGTGAAGTTGCGCGCGATTGAAAACCTGGCGAGCGTTGGGATCAAGGTGACCCTCGTGACGACGATCGTGAATACCATCAACAACGATGGTATCGGCGACATTGTTAAGTTTGCCGCGCAGAATATCGACAAGGTCCAGACGATCGCGTTTCAACCCGTTTCGTTCACCGGCCGCGATGAGGATGTTTCCGACGAACTGCGAATAAAGCAGCGCTATACCCTCGCCGGCATGACCCACGATTTGAAAGCGCAGACTGAAGGTCAGCTCGAGCCTTTGCGCGATTGGTATCCGCTATCTTCGTATTCAGCTTTTACCAGCGTGATGGACATGCTTCAGGGAGCAGACGCGCCGTGGGGTTGGTCGTCCTGCAATTGCCATCCTAATTGCGGCATCTTTTCCCTAATGGTCGTTAATCGGAAAACCGGCGAATTCAATTCCCTGTTCGAGTTTTTCAACTACGAGCAGTTTATGAAAGACGTCGCTGTGATCACCGACACCGCTCGCGGTCACAAGCTGTCGTATGCGCAGCTCGGCATGGCAATCATGCGCAACTTCAATCCAGAACGCGCTCCTGAAGGGTTCCCAATCTCGCAGATTCTGAATCTCTTCAAACCTTCGTCAACGAATTCCAGCTCCGATCGAAATGATCGAATGAAGGCCGAAGCGGACGAAGACCCGAACGACATTTGGCGCGTACTCTGCGTCGAAGGCATGTGGTTTCAGGATCTGTTCAACTACGACTTCCGCCGCACCGAGATGTGCGTGATCCCCTACGGCACTCAGGAAGGTGAAATTTCCTTCTGTGCTTACAACACGGGCGTCGGCTGGCGGCAGATTATTGAGAACATGCACAAGACCGCAGGCCTCGCTGAATGGTACGAAGAAAACGGTCGCCATGCAGTTTACGCTTCAGGTAAAGAGGTGCCGCTAAAATCGAAGAGACATTCGCTGAGCTTGCCAATCATCCAGGCCGTGCTCGCCGACGACGCTGACGAAAAACCAGTAGTCGTCTCGCCATACTTGGTTGAGGAACGAGAAGAGGCGATAGCGATTCGTTAGAAACGGGTAAGAACCA
>JANLZV010000738.1:0-1801 GCA_031366425.1 Pyrinomonadaceae bacterium
CCCGAATCAAACTTCGCTTTGGAACTAAACACCGGAAACACACATGCTACGCATTCGAAGATGCCCTCGTCGTGAATGTCATTGAGCGGGCTGGTGAAAGCTCTTTCGGTCCCCTTCTCTCGGGTCACGTTGTACTGGTCAGGAGTAAGAATCTGTTTCCACTCCGCATCTGTCTTGATCACTTTTTTGATTCCTTTAGCTTTAGCAGTTCCGTCAATAGCCTTCGCCTTCGCAATCGCATTTCCGGCCGCGACCGCATTCGCTGTCGCAACATGATCCCCAGGCAACAACACTCCCGCCAAGCCGGTAAATCTGGACAACGCAGCAAACGCACCCACCGCGCCTACCGTTGAAAGAAAATAACGTCTGTTCATAATCTCGACCTCGTCAAGTCTATTTTAGAGCCTCGTCGATGTAATTACGAACGGTAGTAACGAATCGGATTGTCGTTGGAGGCCAGAGTTCTCAGAAGCCGCCGGGTGAGAACTATTCAAGATTTATAATTGGTGGATGCAACTTCCAGTGCAAGAGTGAAGTTGGCTTTCGCTCCAGCGGAGCGAAATGTTTATAGGTAATGCGCTCAAAGCGCAATGTTTCCCACATTAGCCGGGAGACCGAGTTATGTTTCGCTCCGCTGGAGCGAGGAAACCCTTTTGGGCGGTCATGTTCTATAAACAGCTCGCCCCTAATGGGGCGAAGAGCAACAATGTTCTGTCGCCCTTCCAAATTGAATCAGTACTCGCCATTCGCGAATTTACGACGCTCAGGCTGGGACGGCCTGGGGCGCAACCTTGCCCTAGGACACACATGAGACTTAAATTACACCCGTATGATCACCATCACCTTTCCCGATCGCGAAACTGAAAAGCGCGCCTTGGCATTCCTGCTAGGCCGTTTCTCGGGCCGCATTCTGCGATCAGGCGAACACATCGTTCCCGAAGCCGCTCTCGAAGCACTTGCTGACCAGGACATCCCCTTCACGGTAAAAGGCAAAACTACTTATGAGCAGCAAATGGCGGCGATTCGAGGTTCTGCTCCCACTTCAATTCAATGATGGCAGCGACGTGCCTGCAGAATGGCTGGCAGAGGCAGTTTTGCAAATCGTTGATTATTTTTGGTGCCGCCAGTTACGAGACGCAGAAAGTCGAAGGGCATTGGTGTCATGGAGGGGTGCTCGTCCGTGACAATCTGGTAAGGCTCGTCGTTGACGCGCCCGACATGGTTAGCAATCGTCTTTGGATGAGGCAAAACAAGGAGCACTGGCGACTGCGCCTCGATCAGGTTGAACTGTGGATGATTAGTTATGCAGTGGAGCTTGAGTAAGGTGTTGAAGTTTGTCTGTCTAGTTTCCTTTCGTTAATTCATACCTAACTGCGATACATCCACACGCTATCGCAGGCGGTACCGACCTTTTTCAGTCCCACTCACTTACATTTTGAATAGCCACAATCCCGACAGAAGTCGCAGCCGCTAGCGTGCTCCAACTGCCCGTGGCATTCGGGGCAGATGCCGATCATGGTTGACATGATGGCGCCTGTAACGTTAGCTGCACCGACCGGAGATTGAGTGCCGGGCGCTGAGTGATCACTATGATGGGCTAGCGCGCGGGCAGAGTCGGGCAGATGCTGCACGCGGCGGTTGGTGATCATGATGCACTCGGCGACGGCCTGTTCCGGCGAAGTCAATAGACGCTCGTTGAACCAAACTGCGTGTGTGCCCGTCACCTTGTTGAGACTGTAAGCAACTTCCGCCGCGTCGAAACCGCCACGCAGCATCTTCGAAGCGAGCAGTCCCACGCCGC
>JANLZV010000754.1:0-2183 GCA_031366425.1 Pyrinomonadaceae bacterium
GAGCTGTTTGCGCGGCCGCGACATCCGTACACGGAGGGTTTACTGCGTTCAGTTCCCAAGCTCACCGTCGAGCACGTGACTAAAAAGCAGCGGCTTGAGACGATCGACGGCACGGTGCCGAGCCCGACCAACTTGCCGCCCGGATGCCACTTCGCGCCGCGTTGTCCGCACCGGATGCCACGCTGCACTGAAGAAGAGATTCCGCTTTATCAGCTAGAGGGCGAGGTGAAGGTCCGTTGCGTGTTGTTCGATTTGGCGGCAGCGGTGGCGGCGGATCATCAGAATGCATCCGCAGACGCATCCGCAGATTACTCCGATTCCACAGATTAAGACAGATAGGGATAAAAAGGATCACAGTTAGACAGGGAAAGCAGGATGATCTGTGGAGGCCAAGCGAAATCTGTGTAATCGGCGTAATCTTCGGATAGCGGTTTTAGTTTATTAGCATGTCACAAACAATAGAACCCGCGCAGGGACAAGCCCCGCCCCAACATTCGACGAACGAACTCGTCCGCGTGCGCGGCCTGGTGAAGCATTTCGCCGTCGAGGGCAGCGACGACGTGGTTCGCGCGGTTGATGGAGTGTCGTTTGAAATTTTCGCGGGCGAAACTCTCGGTCTGGTGGGTGAATCCGGGTGTGGCAAGTCCACTGTCGGTCGCTGTCTGTTGCGTCTGATTGAACCCACGTCAGGCGAGATTCGGTTTGAAGG
This sequence comes from Pyrinomonadaceae bacterium, assembly GCA_031366425.1. Lineage (GTDB taxonomy): Bacteria > Acidobacteriota > Blastocatellia > Pyrinomonadales > Pyrinomonadaceae > PSRF01. Next base: position 710 of record JANLZV010000754.1, read on the forward strand.
TCGCGATATTCTGGCTTTGGGCAAGCAAGAACTCCGCGCGATTCGCCGGCAGATGCAGATCGTCTTTCAGGATCCTTACGCCTCCCTGAACCCGCGCATGAAAGTTGGTGACATCGTCGGCGAGCCTCTGGTGATTCATAAGATTGGAACCAAAAGCGAGCGGAGCGATCGCGTGGCGGAATTGTTGAAGCGCGTCGGACTCGATCCAGACTATCGCAATCGTTACAGTCATGAATTCTCAGGCGGACAACGACAGCGCATCGGGGTGGCCCGCACTCTTGCGCTCAATCCGAAGTTGATCGTGGCCGATGAGCCAGTGTCAGCGCTCGACGTATCGGTGCAGGCCCAGGTGGTCAACCTCTTGCAGGAACTGCAGGAAGAGTTTGGCCTGGCCTATCTCTTCATTTCGCATGGACTGGCAGTGGTTGAACATATTTCCACGCGGGTGGCCGTGATGTATCTCGGGCGTATCGTTGAAGTGGCCACCGCGGCCGATCTATACGCGCAGCCATTGCATCCCTACACCAAAGCTTTGTTGTCGGCGATTCCGGTTCCGGATCCTAAACACAAACGCGACCGCATAGTTTTGCAAGGCGATGTGCCGACGCCAATCAATCCGCCTTCGGGTTGTAGATTCCGTACGCGCTGTCCAATCGCTATTGACGAGTGTGCGCGAATTGATCCAGAGTTGCGTGAAGTTTTGCCAGGACATACTGCGGCCTGTATTCGCGTCCCGGGATGGGCCGAAGCGCCTGCGGTGGAGCAGCGCGTGTGACGAAACACCAGCACGGTCATCGGGACACTATACGTGAGGCAGGCTGTGTGTGATGGGTTGCGGGCGACGGCGCCCGCGGTCCCATCCTGCGGCCTATGGCGCGACTGAAACTTGATCACTGGTTCCTTCGTATTGAACCCTACACAAAATTGCCCGCGCTAGATTCGGGCCACAGCACGGACGGAAGCTTTTCTCCCCGTCCTCTTTTTGAAGGAGGATTAAGCATCATGAGCGATCCGGAGATCGAACCCTCGGAACGATTTAACCCACAGCCCGACCCACCGAAAACTCTCCAGGGAGATCGGCCTACTAAGTTGCGCCCAGTTGCAATCGGGCTTTTTGTGATCGGCATTTTGATGCTGGTTGCAGGCTTCGCTAAGTTTCTGCCTGGCGGAGTCGGCACTGGTCTCGCTTTCGCCTTTTTTGGAGCACTGCTTTTTGGCCTTAGCTTTATTCGTTTACCTGTTCCAGACGGCGAAGAAGCGATGTCGGGACCGCAAAAAGTGTTGGGTATGTTTTATGAGCCGACCCGGGTTTTTAAAAACCTGCGCTCGCATCCCTATTGGTTGGCAGCCTTCCTCGTCATCGGCATCGTTAACCTCGTTTACGCGACGGCCTTCATACAGCGATTGACTCCGGAACGCATCGTCGAGTTTACGATGGAGAAGCTCGAAGCGAGTCCAATCAAGCCGCCACCTG
>JANLZV010000172.1:0-3045 GCA_031366425.1 Pyrinomonadaceae bacterium
GACTGAGATCAGTCAACACGAGCAACTGATGCTGCGCGCCGCCTTCACGAAAAGTGCTGCGGCGAATGTCCCACCGGCCGACGCCGCCCGGAAACACCATCTGCTTAGTGTGTGACCCTTCACCTTCCTCGCGATCGAGACAAGCAGCCAGACCCAACTTGGCGCTCGTTCGACCGAGCAGTCTGGTGGCGGGTTGGGCCAGCAATTATTCGCCGGCTCGATTCACCAATCGCAAGCGCTCCTTACCATCGAATGCGAATACCGCCACATCAATCTCCGACATCACGGTACGCAACAGGGCGGTCGCTTCGAGCGCGCCGAGTCGCTGCTCACGCAATGTTTGCCCGAGGTCATTCACTTCGAGCATGACTTCGCCGAGCGCGTCGCCTGTCGCGGCGCGGCGTCCGCGAATGGAATAGTCGCCTTCGCGTATAGCTGCGAGAATATTTGAAAGCGTCTGGAGTGGTCGAACGATGCGTTGTTTGAGATTGAAGGCAACGCTCAGCCAGCTGATTGCGAGGAACAGATCGACAGTCCACTGCACGCGTCCGGAGTAGTTGTCATACCAGAGTAGGAATGCACACAGGGCTACGGCGGGAAAACCGGCGGCGAGGGCAAGGAAGGTAACGCGTCGCTCGAATTTCATGCGGCCGCCACGTCGCAGGGCGGGGTCGAGACTCGAGATTGTTGAGACGTGTTTTGGCGGTTTAGCGGGAGCGCTCACGCCACTATGATAACCCATACTTTTGCAGCCGGCGGTAGAGCGCGCTGCGGCTCAGGCCGAGGGCTTCGGCGGCGCGATTGGCGTTGCCTTCAAAACGCGCCAGGGCTTTCGTTATCAACAGACGCTCGGCTTCCTCCAGGCTCATCTCTTCCAGGCTGGACGATAGACGCGCATCGGGCGCTGACTGTAGCGCGAGATCAAAGGCCGTCACCAAATTGCTGGAACTCATCAATAAGGCGCGCTCAACCACGTGATCCAATTCACGCACGTTGCCCGGCCAGGCGTGCTCGCGCAATGCGTCCAACGCCTGCGGCGTGAATCCCATGATCCCGCGACGATAGCGTTCGCTGTGTTGTCGCAGAAAGTGCTCCGCCAGCGCCGGGATGTCTTCACGACGATCGCGTAGCGGCGGCAGATAAATCTCCACCGTATTCAGCCGAAACAAGAGATCCCGCCGGAACCTGCCCTGGGCTACCTCGACATTCAGGTCGGCATTCGTGGCTGACAACAAGCGCACATCCACCTTGCGCGCTTTTGACGATCCGACGCGTTCGAATTCGCCAGTTTCCAAAACGCGCAAAAGTTTTGGTTGCAGGTTGAGTGGGACGTTTGCGATCTCGTCGAGAAACAACGTGCCGCCATCGGCCAACTCGAAGCGTCCCACTCGGTCCGCCTTGGCGTCTGTAAACGCTCCGCGCACGTGGCCAAACAATTCGCTTTCGAAAACTCCTTCGGCGAGCGCGCCCGCGTTAAGCGACACCAGCGGTTTTGCGGATCGCGCTGAGGCCGTGTGCAAGGCTCGCGCGATCACCCCCTTGCCGGCGCCATTCTCGCCCGTGATTAGAATGTTTGCGTCAGCTGGTCCGATACGCTCGACGAGTTTCAGCACTGACTTCATCGCCGGTGACTCAGCGATGATGGCAGGCAATTGTGAGCTTGCCTCGGCCGCGTTATCGCGCAGCGCCAGGTTCTCCGCTTCCAGTCGCTGGCCCCGCCGCAATGCACCGCCGAGCTCGATCTGCGTACGCACCACGGCCAGCAGGCGCGCGTTGTCCCAGGGTTTCTGAATGAAGTCGCGCGCGCCACGTCGCATTGCTTCAACAGCCAGATCGACACTGCCCCACGCCGTCATAACTACCACCGGCAACGTCGGGTCTACAGCTTGAATACCGGTGAGCAAGTCTAACCCTTCGCTACCAGACGTTGTGTCGCGCGCGTAATTGAGATCAATGAGCACGACGTCGAGTTCTTGAGAGTTGACGACGTCGAGTACGGCGGCTGGAGAAGAAGCAGTTTCGATCTCATAGCCATTGCCCTTTAGCAGCAGACGCAACGCTGCGAGGACATCTTTTTGATCGTCGGCAATAAGAATTCTAGACATGTTCGAGGTCGATTCTATACCTAAGCCACCCGCTCACGCAGGTGGTTGCGGCCCTATTCATACCGCAGCGCGTGCAACGGATCGAGACGCGTTGCCCGCCGAGCGGGAATGTAACAGGCCAGCAGCGCCACAAAGGTCAGCAACACTGCCACCGCTGCGAACGTCAGTGGATCCCTGGGAGTCACTCCGAACAGCAGACTGCCGATCACGCGCATCAGTGCAAACGCTCCGGCAAGACCGAGTGCCAATCCGAGCAACACCAGTTTGAATCCCTGGGAAACGATCAGCCGCAACACGTCGCGAGTTTGCGCGCCCAGCGCCATGCGGATTCCAATCTCGTTGGTGCGTTGCGCGACTGAATAGCTCATTACACCGTACAGCCCGACAATGGTTAGCACCAAAGCCACAAGCGCGAAGAACACCAGCAGCGTAGCATTGAACCGGGGCGCGGCCACCGTCGCAGAAATGTATTCGTCCATCGTCTTGATGTTGAAAACCGGCACCTCCTTATCCATCGCGTGGACTTCATTCTGAACCGCCGTTATCAGACTGTGCGGATCGTTCGTGGTTCTGACCACCATGGTCATCTGATTGAAGGGAACTTGCGCCTGCGGCACGAAATAACCCTGTCTCAGTTCGGAACTCAGGTTGCGATTTCTAACGTCAGCCACAACGCCAACGATCTCGCGCCAGTCGGGTTTGTTTTCACCGGTGGCGATTCCCGGTTTGATGCGCTTGCCTATCGGGTCCTCATTGGGGAAGAACTTTTGCGCAAACGCCTGATTGACGATGACGACTCCCGGCGTCTTCTCGCCGTCGCGCTGAGTAAACTCCCGTCCTTTCAATACCGGCACGCCCAACGTCTTAGCAGCGGCCAATTGTTTCATCACGTGCACCAACAACTGCATCAGCGGGCCACCCGCTTACGCAGGTGGTTCTG
>JANLZV010000084.1:0-2028 GCA_031366425.1 Pyrinomonadaceae bacterium
TGGGCGAGCCGAGGGCGGTGCCGGTTTGCGTCATTGATGACGAGGCCACGTGGGCGACGCCGAAGTCGGTCAGCTTGGGGCTGCTTGAGATTGGCCCGCGCGTAAAAGCAACTCGCCAAACAATTCATGAGACGGCTTCACCAAACCCGGCGGTCCCGACGGTGGCGCGAGGGCCTCCTCCAGCGCTGTTGCACGCAGCATCAGTTCCGCGGCCTTCGCATGATTCTGTTTCATCGAAGCCGCTACCGCCTCGATCTGGAGTTCGCGAATCTCCAAAATCCCCTTCGCCTGGATATTCTCTGCAGCGATGCCGCGTAGGCCGGCCAAACTCGCGTCCACCTCAGACGAACCACTCCGCGCTGCCGACAATCCCCGAATGAACAACGGCAGGGTTTGGTTGCGGTTGGAAGCGCGCACCGTAACTGCACCGCTACCACTCGTTGCAGGATCGACTGCTGTGGCCTGGCCAGCGCCATGTGAGCCATGCGCGCCCCCGCCCCCTCCACTACTATTGCCACCGCCATCGCGCACGGGCGCGGCAGCCGGCTCCTGAGTGGTTGATGTCGACTCGGGAAACAGTTTCGACGCCTGGTCCCAACGCTCCGTTTCAACTACGAAAGCGGCAGCCATGTTGGCGTAATTGTTTTCGTAGTAACCGGGCCGCAGCTTGTTTTCATAAGTCGAGCCAGACATGGTCTGCTTCATCAGAGTCACTAACTCTTCGGCTTTCTGATAACGACCTTGCTGCAGATAAACGTAGAGCAGCCAATGAAGACTGTGGTAATCGCGCACGCTGGTTGAGAGATGCTTACGTTTCATCCAGGCATCAGAAGAGGCCCAGGCCGCTTCGTTTGAAGCAGCCGCTTCCGCCCACATTCCCAGTTGCAGAAAAATGTGCGCCGGCATGTGTCGCGCATGGTGCGCCTCGGGCGCAATACCGGCGTAGCGACGCGCGGCAGGCAATGCCAGAATTGCGTGATCGGGATCGTCAAACGCGTGAATGATGTAATGGGCCGCGCCGGGATGGTTTGGGTTCTTTTGATAAACCTCTAACGCGATCGCCCCAGCCAGCGCTTGCAGCCGATAACCTTTCTCCATTTGATTAACCAGACCGAGGAGCGACAACGAATAGAAGGCTGCTGCGTCAAGATCGTCGGGATACGCTCGATAGATTTTTTCCATCGCCGTCGAATATGCGGCGTCGCGAGCGGGTTTGTCGGCGCTGCCAACGGTTCCACTGTCAGCGTAAAGCGCGGTGACAGCTTCGAGATAGGCACGTTCGCGGGGAGTTAACTTCGGATCGTTTTTTATTTTCGCGACCACCGCTCGCGCTGCGACAGTGTCTTGTTCGGACCAGAGCGGATGGTTGTGAGCCATCGCTTCGCCCCAGTAGCCCATCATGAAATTTGGATCGATCCGGGTTGATTCGCGAAAAGCTTCGAGCGCTTCTTCATACCAGAAGGAGTGGAGAGCTGCGAGGCCGCGCAAGAAACTAGCCTGCGCCTTGTCTGAACCCGAAGTTGGAAACTGAACGCTCCCGAGTTGGGAACTCTGCGCGGTAACGCTAACTGCCAAAGCCGCGACGAGAGCCACCGTCAAAACATGTTTAGTCCAACCATTTAGGGGAGATCGCATAATTCTTACCTCCGTTTGGTAATAGTCCTCTTACATGGATCGCTGTTTGTGATCCCAATAGATCGATAAAGACAGCGTTCATATTCGTCCACGGCATTGAATAGCGCAGACAGCTTTTGCTTGTCGCCGGCGATGCCGCCGGGCTCCTTCGCCACCTGTTGGTCCAACTCGTAAAACGCGCGCGGCCCGCCCTGGGTCATCGCCTGGGGCAACGCGGTGGGCAGCGCGAGAAACAGCAGGAGACTCATGCCCAGCAGTTTTCTCATTCGTTTTTCCTTCACCAGGTTCCGGAGATTACTCAGCGCGGAGGGCCGGTAACAGCGGCGCGCGCAACGCGGCCCAAGTGGCCACAACCGAGGGCGTCAGCCCAGATATTAGTACCGCTAACAGCAA
>JANLZV010000101.1:0-4236 GCA_031366425.1 Pyrinomonadaceae bacterium
GATGCTTCGGTCGGTGTTTTCGTTGACGTCCAGAATACGCTCGTCAACAACGCCTTCATTCGCTGGGGAAACCAGGAACAGAAAACCAACTACTTAACCCGACTGGCGACTTCGAGCGTCGGCGCTTACGCATTGAGCGAAGCCAGCTCGGGTTCGGACGCTTTCGCGATGCAGACCCGCGCAGTGGATAAGGGCGATCATTATCTGCTCAACGGCCAGAAGCTCTGGATCACCAACGGCAACGAAGCCGAGATCTTCGTCCTGTTCGCCAACGCGAACCCGGAAGCGGGCTATCGCGGAATCACGGCCTTCATCGTGGAAAAGTCTTTCGCCGGATTTTCAGTTGGCAAGAAAGAAAACAAGCTCGGGATACGCGCTTCGTCAACCACTGAATTGATCCTCGCAGACTGCGTAGTGCCTAAAGAAAACGTGCTGGGCGAAGTGGGCAAGGGCTACAAGACTTCGATCGAGACTTTGAATGAAGGGCGAATTGGAATCGGCGCGCAGATGATCGGGATCGCGCGCGGCGCGCTCGACGCCGCAATCGCCTACACGTCCGAACGCCAGCAGTTTGGTAAGTCGATAAATCAGTTTCAGGGCGTCCAGTTTCAACTCGCCGAGATGGCCACCGAACTCGAAGCCGCCCGCTTGATGGTTTATAACGCGGCACGAATGAAAGACGCAGGCATGAATTTCGTGAAAGAGGCCGCGATGGCCAAGCTATATTCGTCGCGCGCTGCGGAGCGGATTAGTTCGTTGGCAATCGAACTCTATGGCGGCTATGGCTACGTCAAGGACTATCCCGTCGAGAAATTCTGGCGCGATTCCAAGATTGGCGCGATCTATGAGGGCACGTCGAATATGCAGTTACAAACGATCGCGAAGTTGTTGATCGGAAGTAGGGGAAGCGAGTAGACAGAAGGCAGGAGACAGAAGGCGGAAGAACAGCCGGAGTTGATTGCAAGAGAACTTGTTTAGCGTACCCTCTGCACTCTTCCCTGATTGCTCTGCTTACTGCTTACTGCTTACGGCTTATTGCTTACTGATGTTTTGCTGACAACCATGTCCACTTCCAGAATCGAGATCTTTAAGCAAATGCTGGTGAGCGATCCGGCGAACAGTAGCATTCTGTTTGGCCTCGCCAAGGAATACGAGAAGGCCGGTCAAACTCCCGAGATGATCGAAACGCTGGAGCGTTACCTTGAAGCTGCGGACGATGAAGGCAACGCCTTTGGAATGCTGGCGCGTGCGCTTGAACACGCGGGCCAACCGGACAAGGCACGGGAAATTTATCAACGCGGCATTGACGCCGCTAACGCCCACGGCCATCCATCCATGGCCGCCGAATATCGAGAGTCGCTTGAGAGTTTCGAGGCGTCGTAAATCTTAAAAACTATTATGAGCGACTTAAAAGTCCTAAAACTTATTCCGAAAGCTAAGGCCAATGCCGCTGACGGCCCGGCCAAGAGCGAAGCGACTGCCGAGAAGCACCCGATTGTAACCACCTCGCGGCTAGTCCCGCGGCCGCCGCTAGCCGCACCAGCTCCTCCGTCGTCGCCAACGCCACCAGCGCTGCCGACGCCGCCGACACCAAAAGCGCCGCAGCCGGCGCAAGCTGAGGCCGCGGCTCCAGTTCAAACTCCGACCCCGGCGAAACCAGAGCCGAGACCGAGCGGCAGGCAGGAACCAAAACCAAAAACGAAGTCCGGCAACCAGGGCCAACCTCGTCCCGCTGATGGCCGGACTCCAAATGTCAAAAGCGATCGGCCCAAGTTGACCCGCGAAGAGATGATCGAGCTCTATCGCACAATGTATCTCTCGCGAAAGATCGACGACAAAGAGATCCAGCTCAAAAATCAAAACAAGATCTTTTTTCAGATCAGTGGCGCGGGCCATGAGGCGATTTTGGTTGCGGCCGGCATGATGTTGAAACCGGGCTATGATTGGTTTTATCCCTACTATCGCGATCGCGCACTTTGTCTCCAACTCGGCATGACCCCGACGGAGCAGTTGCTGTCCGCGGTCGGCGCTGAGAAAGATCCTAATTCGCACGGCCGGCAGATGCCCTCTCATTGGGGCCATAAACAACTCAACATCGTCTCGCAATCGTCTCCGACCGGCACGCAACTCCTGCAGGCCGTCGGCTGCGCGGAAGCCGGTTACCGCTTTAGGTTGATTAAGGAACTTCGGAACCGCGCCTCAAATTTTCGCAAAGATGAAGTGGTCTACGTTTCTCTCGGCGATGGCACTTCCAGCGAAGGCGAGTTTTGGGAAGCGCTGAATACCGCCTGCAATTTGAAGCTCCCCGTACTGTTCCTGTTGGAAGACAACGGTTACGCGATCAGCGTGCCGGTTGAAGTGCAAACTGCCGGGGGCGACGTCTCGCGCCTGCTGGAAAAATTTCCGAATCTCTACCTGCAAAGGTGCGACGGGACCGACATGTTGGCTTCGCTTGATACGATGCATCGCGCAGTCCGCTACTGTCGTTCGCGTCGGGGTCCGGCGTTGGTCCATGCCAAGGTTATTCGGCCCTATTCTCATTCGCTTTCCGACGATGAAAAACTTTATCGGACCGAGGAAGAGCGCACGGCCGACTCGGAACGCGATCCCATTAAACGATTTGGCCACTTGCTGGTCTCGGAAAACATCCTGGACGAGGACGGCCTGCAACAGGTGAAGGATGCGATCGATGCGGCCGTCACCGTCGCAGCGGACGAGGCGCTCGCGAGTCCGCAACCGGCTCCGGACAGTGCCAAGCTCTACGTCTATTCGCCTGACGTCGATCCCACCTCAAAAGAGTTTGATAACGAGGAAGGCGCGGAGCTTTCAGGCAATGCCGGAACCATGGTCGACCTGATTAATCGCTGCCTGCATACCGAGATGGCCCGCGATCCGCGCATTGTGATTTTCGGGGAAGACGTGGCGGACTGTTCGCGCGAAGAGTCGCTCGAAAAAGTGAAAGGCAAGGGCGGAGTTTTTAAAGTCACCGCCAACCTGCAGCGAAAGTTTGGTAGCGCACGGGTGTTTAATTCGCCACTCGCCGAGGCAAACATCGTCGGTCGCGCAGTGGGAATGGCGACGCGGGGACTCAAGCCGGTCGTGGAAATTCAATTTTTCGATTACATCTGGCCCGCGATGCATCAGATCCGCAACGAGCTCGCTTTAATGCGATGGCGTTCCGCCAACGATTGGTCGTGCCCGGTGGTCATGCGGGTGCCGGTCGGCGGTTATCTAAAAGGCGGCGCGGTTTATCACTCGCAGTCAGGGGTCTCAACATTTACCCAGATACCCGGTCTTCGGGTTATCTATCCGTCAAACGCTTTAGACGCAAACGGGCTTTTGCGCACGGCGATCAGATCGGACGATCCCGTGTTGTTTCTCGAGCACAAACACCTTTACCGGCAGGCGTACAACAAGTCGCAGTATCCGCCTGACGATTTCATGATTCCTTTTGGCAAAGCGAGAATTGCCCGTGAGGGAAATGATCTCTCGATCATCACTTACGGCGCGCTGGTGCAACGCTCGATAGTCGCCGCCAAGCAGGCTGAACAGCAGGGCATTAGCGTGGAGATTGTCGACCTGCGCAGTCTGCAGCCTTACGATTGGGACGCCGTAGTCGCTACAGTCAAGAAAACGAACCGCGTGATCGTGGCCCACGAAGATTCGCTCTCGTTTGGATACGGCGCTGAAATAGCCGCGCGCATTTCGGATGAACTGTTCGAGCACCTCGACGCTCCAGTCCGACGCGTGGCAGCTATGGACACTTTTGTGGCCTACGCGCCGACCCTTGAAGACGTCATCCTCCCGCAAGCGACGGACGTGCTGAAGGCAATTAACGAACTTCATAGTTATTGAGACACTGAAGTTGGATCGAAAAGTTGACCGGAGAATCCGCGGCCGGTCGCACCCTATGACAGCTGCTTCGGACCTCATCGAGGTTTCGGCACAACCGTCCTTCTGCTATTATTTCGACTTCCCCCCGAAACAGTTTTTCAACGTCGAGTGCGCGCCCCATGTCTCTCAAGATTCAGGTGAAGGAAACTGATTCCAATCCTCGTGCGCTCTCGCTGCAGTCAGAGCTGTACCGGGCCATCTTCCAGAGTTCAAACGAGCCAATTGTCATACTCGACCCCCACGGCGTTTACCTCGAACAGAACGCCGCGCACGCCGCCCTACTCGGTTACTCCGACGACGATCTGAAAAACCAGACTCCCGCGATCCACATGGGAGAGGCGG
>JANLZV010000110.1:0-9780 GCA_031366425.1 Pyrinomonadaceae bacterium
CTTCACTGCTTCGCGCCAACTGGTGGCTGTTATCAACTCGATCCGCCCATCGAGGAAACGTTCGCGCGCTACAAACTCAGCGCGGTCATCGATGACACGGGTGCGGTAACCAAGCTGGGCGGCTAGATTCGCGAGTGCCGCTCCGACATGGCCGGCCCCGCAAACCACGAGAGACGGTGCCGGCTGAAGGCGTTCAAACAAAAGTTTGGCTTCCCTCCAGTCGTCCGAACTTTCGGCAAACTCTCGGATTCGCAACACGAGCGTCTCATCTTTTAAAGCGAGAAACTTCGAGGCCTGGATAGCAATAGCGTCAACCGGCGCCCCGCAATCGTTATCGAGCTGGCGAAGCAACGAACCTGAGGGACCAAAAAGCATTTTCAGGCCGACCGCGGACGGGGCTTCAATCACGGTGACCAGAACAGCAGTCGAACCTTCTTCGAGTATTCGCAGGACGGCTTTTGAAATTGAGCTTGACGACGCTTTGCTGTCGGATGAATCCATTGAGGAAGACAAAATACTATCGGGTAGGTGAATCTTTTCCAAAGCCAATTACGCCGGCCGCACGTCGCAGAAGCCACCATGGACCGACCAGCAAATACATAGGATTTTTGAAGAAGGCGGGGCGATTTCCCTCAATCGCGTGACCGACAAACTGCAGTGTCCAACCGATCGCAAATAAGCCGATCGCCCAACGCCAGTTGAAGAGAAACAGCGGCAAAGACATCACGATCAGCGGAATCCCGACGCTGTGCGTCAACCTATTCAGCGGGTGCCGATGTTTCGCCTTGTAGTTTTCGATAAAGGATTCGGGCATCACTTTTTCCGCTACCAAACATCAACAAAGATATCCATCGTGCCGCCGCAAACCATTCCCTCTTCACTCGCCGCTTCGGCAGTCAATGAAAAATGATGCAGCGCAGACCTTCCCGAGCGCATCGCGTCGCGCGCTTCGGCCCAGACCTCGGCTTCAATGCAACCACCACCGACTGTGCCCGCAACCTCGCCATTTTCAAAAAACAACATCTTAGCTCCGCGCTGTTGCGGAGTTGAACCGCGCGTGTGGGCCACGGTCGCCACCACGACGCGAGTTCCTTCGGCCTTTGCGTCACTTATCAGTTGATACAAGTCGGGCGGCGCGATGGTTCCCATGGTGTTTCAATAGTAGATCATTCAGCGACCGCATTCTTATTGCGGTGGATTTGGATTCTCGGGTAAACGCGTCTCGACGGTCGCCGGGGTAGCTTGTTGCTGCATCTCTTGAGTCTCGAGACGACGTCGCAGCCGATCTACTTCAGCATCGGCAGTGATGATGGCGGCTTCGAGTCGAGTTCTGCTGGCTTCTAAAATTTTAATCTGTGCCTGAACGCGGGCGCGTTCGTTTTCCAACTGGCGCCGGCGCGTCTCGCGCAGTTCCTCAGGCCGGACCGTACCGAAACCTGCGGCAGCCCGTTCGATATTCTCTGGCTTTAATCCATACTCAATTTGATCGAGTTTGGGTTGAAGATCGGCAAGCTTGCTCTCTACATCTACGAGCTGAGTGCGGAGACTCTCGCCGCGCTGTTCCGCGCGCGTCAGACGTTCCATATCCAGATGGGTCCGATCGTTTTCCTGCATCTGGCCGAGCTTCTCAGTCAGTTTATTAACCTGGGCGGAGAGCACGTCAATCGTTCGCTGCATCTCGCGCGCCGTCGCAGGCTTGGCTGGGCCCCTGGGCCGCTTAGGCACTACCACTTCAGGCGTTTCGGTTTCACTCGGATCGCCGTCCGCCGTACTAATGATTCGTTCTCCACCGTCCGGATTTTGTTCCGAACCCGCCGGCGCGATTGACGGATTTGTCACCACCGGACGCGAAGTTGTCCTTCTACGGCGGCGCTTCTGGGCCTCAGCGTCGGTCGCAAACAGGCTAAGAGCTACCATCACTGCCAATAATATTGAACTGGAGCGTAAAAATCGGCTTTGCATAACAAACTAACTCCCTGGATTTTCGAGGGGGAAGACTCTTAAAGATACGCCGAGTAAGCAGATGCGTCCAAGCGCAAGCCCGGCTGCCTTTTATGTTAACGGCAGCCAGGGTTTGTTGTTCCTCAAACTCGTCGGGAACACCACTGACTTCCATTTAATACCTATTCGAGTGTCACCGTCGACGACTCAAATGCAATGCAACCGCACCCATCGTCTACTTCCACGCTAACGGTATATGTGCCTGGGCGAGCGGCCCCCGCCAAATCCCAAACCGCGGATGTACCTTCCCCACCGATGCGGCCTCCAGTAACGGAATAAGTATAAAGGAGGTTGTCGCCATCCGCGTCGCAAGCAATGGCCTTCAAGTTAACCTTGTCGACGGCGTTTGTGGAGATGGAAGCGGTTGAACTGGCAAGGCCAACATTCGGCGGAGTGTTTGGCAGAATACTTCCCGGCTTGCCACCCGAAGAGAGGCGCGCGCAACGCGTGCCTGGCATTCCAGAAACCGCCGCGGTTGCCGGTTTCTTTTTTGGTTTGGGCCCGAAGGTCAGGCGTGTACAACGAGTTCCGGGTTGCGGCTCGACGCCAGACTTTCCTTTCGCGTTGCCGAGCGGCAAAATCAACGATCCAAAAGCAATCAGGGCTACGGCCAAAACCATCAAAGCAATCAGAGTTCGACGCATCTTTAGTAACTCCTTAGCGGTTCGGACTTCACTGCAACGATCTGCGCGCGAGCTTAACACGAGGGCGCTGGTTACCCCAGATTTCCGATTGTCTGATCGAGTTGGGCCGTTCGCTGCTCGATGTCGGCGATGCGCGCGCGAATTGCGTCAACCTTTTCAGCCGGCGCTCGTTCGGCAAACTGAGGATTCGCAAGTTGCGCTTCCAGCTTCGACGATTCAGCGCCCAGCTTTTCCTTTTCTTTGGTTAGCCGCGCGCGTTCCTGCTCGAAATCAACCAACCCTTCGAGCGGCACCGCAACTTCAGCGCCGCCGACCAACACGGCTCGCGCGGAGGCCCGCGGTGCCTCCAGCTTTTCCATCACGGTGACTTCTGAAGCGCGCACAAGCCGACTGATCTGATTCGTGTTCGCCAGGAAGACTGCACGCAATTTTTCGTCGGGGGCGCCAATTCGCAACGGCACCGGCTCGCCCGGCTTAATATTCATTTCCGAACGAATGTTCCGCACCCGTGAAATCAAATCGATTACAGCCTGCATCTCCCACTCAACAGCTTCATCGATCAAGGCGTCGTCTCCTTTCGGGTAAGACGCCAACATGATTGTGGGCTCCGCGCCTCGATACGCGTAGTGGAGCAGCGCGGCGCGATCGCCGGGCAACATCTGCCAAAGCTCTTCCGTGATGTAAGGCATGAAAGGATGCAGCAGCCGCAGTGCCTGTTCGAGTATGGTAAGCAGATGAGTGCGCGCTTCAACGCGCTTCGGCGACGCCTCTTCCGCAATCACATCGCTCTTGGTCAACTCGATATACCAATCGCAAAAGTCGTCCCAAAAAAAGTGGTAAAGCGTTTGCACGGCTTCGTGAAATTGGTACTCAGCCAACGACGCGCGCACATCACGCGCCGTCTTATTCAGCCGCGAAATGATCCAACGATCGTGCAGCGCCAATGGTGCAGTCGCTCCATTCATCGCGGCGGGATTCACGATCGCGCCTTCCGAGTTCATCAAACAAAACCGCGCCGCGTTCCAAATCTTGTTGGCAAAGTTTCGATACGACTCAACCTGCTTCTCGTTCCAGCGAGTATCAGAACTGCCCACCGAGGCCAGGGTCAGGCGCGTGGCGTCGACGCCAAACTTGTCGAAGACTTCAAGCGGATCGACCCCGTTCATTTTCGTTTTCGACATTCGCTGGCCATGTTTGTCCAGTATCGTTCCGGTCACGAAGACATCGTCGAATGGCCGGTCGCCCATGAACTTCATACCCATCATCACCATCCGAGAAACCCAGAGAAAGATTATGTCGCGGGCCGTAACGAGCACAGACGTCGGATAAAAGGTTTTTAGATCAGTAGCTTCCGCAGGCCAGCCAAGCGTCGAAAAAGGCCATAATGCCGAGGAAAACCACGTGTCAAGTACGTCTTGATCCTGTGTGATCTCAGCGGTGCCGGCTTTGGCTCGCGCTTCTTCTTCGGAGCGCGCGACAATTATTTCGCCGTCGGCGGTGTACCACGCCGGAATCTGATGCCCCCACCAAAGTTGCCGCGAGATTGTCCAATCACGCAGATTCTCCAGCCAGTTGGCGTAAACTTTTTCGTAAGGCACTTCGGGAACAAAGCGCGGCTTCCTGAAACCTTCAAGCAACTCAAGGCCGAGATCGCGCAAGGTGTCCATGCGTAGAAACCACTGCATCGAGATCAAGGGTTCGATCACCGTCCGGCAGCGTTCACACTTCGAAATCGAAAACTCGTAGTCAACCACCTTCTCGAGCAGTCCTAACTCTTCAAACTTCTCGACAACTTTTGCCCGCGCTTTGTAGCGATCGAGTCCGGCAAATTCCGGACCGGCCTCGGCCGTCATCTTTGCGTGACTATCGATCACCACGATCTGGGCGAGACTGTGCCGCACGCCCATGTCGTAGTCATTGGGATCGTGCGCCGGAGTAACCTTGACCGCTCCAGTGCCAAACTCGGGATCGACAAAGTCATCTGCCACGACCGGAATTTCGCGCCCGGTGAGCGGCAGCAGGAGAGTCGCGCCAACCAGATCTCGATAACGTTCGTCGTTAGGATTAACCGCCACCGCTGTGTCCCCAAGCATTGTCTCTGGCCGCGTGGTCGCCACGGTTAAGGTACGCTCGCCATTTTTTTCCGGATAACGAAGGTAGTAGAGTTTGCCTGCCTGCGGCTCCTTCTGTACCTCCAGATCCGAAAGCACAGTCTGATCGTTGGGACACCAATTCACGATCCGGTTGCCGCGGTAGATCATCCCTTCGTCATAGAGACGCACGAACACTTCACGCACCGCACGCGAAAGATCTTCGTCCATCGTAAACTTCTCGCGCGACCAATCGACTGAAACTCCTTCGCGGCGCATCTGCTTAGTGATCTGCCCACCGGATTCAGCTTTCCAGTTCCAAACGCGCTCGACGAATTTTTCGCGCCCGAGATCATGGCGAGTCAGGCCCTCTTTCTTTAATTCCCTGCTAACCATTAGCTGTGTGGAAATTCCCGCATGGTCCATCCCCGGCATCCACAGCGTGCGATACCCGCACATGCGTTTATACCTGGTCAGCACATCCATCATCGTGTGCTGAAGCGCATGGCCCATATGAAGCGATCCGGTAACATTTGGCGGCGGGATGGCGATGGAGAAAACCGGCGCGTTCTCGTCGCGGTTGATCTCAGGTGCAAAACAGCCTTGCCGTTCCCATCGTTCGTAATGATTCTGCTCCGCTTGTTTCGGATCGTATTGTTTAGCAATTTCCATAGTCAGTTGTTTGCCACTCTGCAGTGCTCGATCAGAATTTCAGTACTGGAAAGACGCGAAAGTTACGCAGATACCGGCCAGCAGGACGGCTTCGGTGCCCAGCAATGCTCGATTCTCAGTGGTTACTCGTTAGGCATTGTAAGGGAACAGCCTCCGCTTTCATATCGACCCTAACAAACTAATCCACCTCGGGAGGCCGGGTGGCACCCTACACCCCATTAACAAAAAAGCAGGCTCCATGCGGCGCCTGCTTCTCGTTGAAACTCTGTCTGGAGTTCTTACGGCTTATTCTCTTCGAATTGCCGCTTAATCAGAAGTTCGGCCAGGTCGGGAACAACCTCCCAGGCAATTTCTCTGACGACCTTTTCCGAAAGCTGTTCGACGGCGCGGCGAGCAATGGCGTCAATGACTTCGGGCGAGAGGCCTTCGGGGGCAATCGCACCCGAACGAGAGCCAACGTCCACCGAGGCAGGCTCCTTTGCAGCTTGGCTGAGCGAAGCCGGGAACTCCTGAGTTTTGGCTAACTGATCCACCGTGGCGGTAGACGATTCCGAACGGAGCCGCGAGTGCTTCCACTCTCTGGCAACGGGCTTGAAAGGAACTGGCCGAACATAGGCGGATGGCTCATACGATTCGGCATCTGGAACCTGATCCAGATCCAGATCTAAAACAAACTCATCGTCAGCGCTCGCAAACTCCTGCTCAAACGCACCGAGATCCAGAAGCGAATCGCCGCCATTTTCCCGGCGCTCCGAAACTGCTTTCGTGTCTTCCATAACCTGACTTTCCACCGTCAGTGGCGAAGCCGGCTGCGCGTCAACTGCGGGCTCGCTCGACGAAGCAGTCTCTTCGATCATATGGCGTAGTTCCAACGGCAAAGGCTGAGTGTCAGCAGTGACTATGTCTATCTCTTCTTCGGTTAGTCTCTCTGGTTCTGGAGCCACTGCGGAAACGGGGATAGCTTCGTGATCATGGTCAGCCGTCGGGAGTTCGGCAGTGGGAATCTGTTCCTCCGGCGGTCGGCCGCTCACAAGTGAGCCAACCTTATCGATCAAGTTTCGAATTGATTGAAATGGTTTGGTCAAGGTGTCGTCCGCGCCCACTCTGCGCGCCTCCGCTTCATCAAAGGGCTCAAATGAACCAACCAAAAGCATACCAGGAATATGCCTTAGTTGCGCATTTTGTTTTATGTATTCACAGACTTCATACCCGTTCATCTGCGGCATGAAAACGTCGGCGAGCACTACGTCCGGCTGAAACTCTGCCAGCCGATCAATAGCGTCCCGACCGTTACTAACGCTGACAACTTCCACACCTTCGTCGACAAAAGTGAGATCCACAACCTTTTGGATGGTGATTGAATCGTCGGCAAGTAGGAGTTTGCGTCCAGCTAACAATGCTTGAGTTACCTTAGCTGACCAACTGAAAACTGGGCGCTACTGGAGGGTTTCAGGTTTGCTGACAGCGGGCGCCGGGCTGGTTTAAGACCGCAGCCACGACATCGCTTCAATAGCGAAGCCGCAATTGGAAACTAACACCTGCGCTCGTGGCCCGTCAAGAGTTAGGTGCAGGCAGGCTGATCGGTTTCGTGAATTAAACACACGTTCAATTTGGCATTCAGAGGGATGACGACTGCTTGCAGCAACAGCTACTGACTGATGAGAATGTCGTCGAGAGTATTTTCTTTAGCATCTGCTCCGATGGACCGAACGGTGAAATGGTCGCGATCACCGAGATACTTATAAGGCTGGTGCCAGGGGTCAACCCGTATGACGACGGGCAGAAAGCGGGGGCTGAGATGGTCGATGGCTACGGCATGGTCGTCAGAAACGACGTAAGCGCCACGCTCCAGCCGAAACGCACCCAGGGCCTTCGCAATCGCGGTCAATTCGGTACGCGCCTGAATAGTTTTCCTCGCATTGATCGCGGCGATGACGTCGTCGAGTTTGGCCCAGTCTCTGTTGCCCGTTCGCAATTCAGTCACCTGCCAACCCTTAGCGCCATTCACCAAACGAGCATCAGCGCGAATCCATGCGACTGCGACTGCGGAAGGCTGGTTGCTCAGGGGAATTTCCAGCGGCGTCACTTCCTGAATCCGCACCGCATCGGATGGCACATCAATACCCAGCAGATTTCCGACCAGACATCTGACCCGCTTGACGCTGGGCTGCACGCTCGATGAACTCTTAAAGGGAGGGTCAACCACGTTGCACGCTCCGGTCGCTACAGGAGCGTTGAGCGCAAGGGCAATGAAGTCGATCTCTTCCCAGATATCAGGCCGGGTCCTGATTTCGACCACCGCCCATTCTCCCTGCGGGCTTTTCTGCAGTTTAAAGACAGTCTTTATTTCAGCTGTTGCCTCGGCGGTGTTCGGAGCTAAAAGAGTGACAGACTTCACTCGCACCGAGCCGTTAGTCAACTCAAAACCCGGCATCCGAGTGATCGACTTGCGAGCTTGTTTTGGATTTAGATCTGCCCGCGCATTTCCTGCTGCACAGAAAAGCAGCACTAAGACTATGCAACGAAATAGAGTAACCAGCGGAATCTTCGACGCGAGGGAAGGCGTCGGGGAAATGGAGACCAGGAAGCGATCTGAAATACCTTGCGGTTTAGGCAATCTCTAGCTCCCGGCCCTGCCGATCAGCATCTGCAACATCGTGTGTAATTGCGCCGTGGTGAACGGCTTTGGAAGAAAGACGACCGCGCCGGCCGAAAAACTATCGGACGACAATTTCGGATCTTGCTCCGCCGTCATCATCATCACCGGAATTTTCATGTGACGCTTTTCCGTCTTCATGTAACGAACTAGTTCCGGGCCGGAGATGTGTGGCATGACGACGTCGAAGATCGCCGCCGTGAAGCTCTGATCTCCCTGGAGAATCTTGTAGGCTTCGCGTCCATCGCGGGCCGTTACTACTCCGTAGTTTTCTTTTTCGAGGATGGCCGAGACGAGCCGGAGAATGGCGGGGTCGTCATCAGCCACAAGGATGCGCCGCTTTTCGTTATCTCCCACGTTAGTTTCTAAATTAACCATCGTTCTACACTTCCACAGCGTGGCTGCTTTCTCCCGCGCTGGTTGATAATTCGGCCGCCAGCTTAATGGCGGCGACCATACTTGAATGCTCCGCGATTCCCTTGCCGGCGATGTCGAAAGCCGTTCCATGATCGACCGACGTGCGGATAAACGGCAATCCCAGAGTAACATTCACGGCCTCGCCAAACGAAAGGCATTTTACCGGGATCATCGCCTGGTCGTGATAACAGGCAATTACGGCGTCAAACTCACCCCGCGACGCCCGCAGAAACACGGTGTCGGCGGAAAAAGGTCCCTGCACGTTGATTTCGTCGACCCCGTGACAAGCCGCGATTGCCGGAGATATCTCAGAGGTTTCTTCCATTCCAAACAGACCACCTTCGGCCCCATGGGGATTCAACGCTGCCACGGCAAGGCGCGGTTGCTTAATTCCCCAACGCCGTAGTTCTCGATTCGCCAGGTTGATAGTGCGAATTATTCGCTCGCGCTCTACTAGCCGAATTGCCTCCGCCAGTGGTACGTGCGTAGAAATCAAAACGATGCGCAGGTTGGCCGCGACAAAAGCCATGGCGTACTCTTCGCTGCCGGTGAGATGGGCAAGAAACTCGGTGTGACCCGGAAAACTGTAGCCTCCCAAAAAAAATGATCGTTTATTAATCGGGGCGGTGGCAATCGCATCGACACTGCCGGCAGCGCATAGTTCGACTGCGGCTTCGATGTAACCACCAGCGGCTTTGCCGGCGGCGCCAGATTCCACGCCGGCTTCGATGAAACCGTTGATGTTGTCGAGGTGAAAGATTATCGGTTCGGACAGTTCGTCAGGAATTGGTTCGTCCTGACGCACGATCTCGTAACCTGACTGCAGGTCAAGAGTTCGGGCGGTGTGGGCCAGTAGTTGGGCGTCTCCAATTATGATTGGAATGCAAGTGCGTTGGATCTCCGGCTCGGCGACGGCCTTTAAGACTACTTCAGGACCGATGCCGGCCGGATCTCCCATCGTGATCGCGATGCGCGGCAGAGATCTCCGGTGGCGAGGTTCGGAAGACGACGAGTTTTTTGCAAACTCCCTCATTAGTTAATCAAGGGCGCGACTACAACTTTGCGGAACTTGGGCGAAGTCGGAAAAGACCGCCTGGTCTTAGGCTTCGGCTGCTTCGCCGCGTTCGTCGGCCTTGAACATGTATTTTATGTTTCGTTTCAGCAGCAGCAGGTTCGGCGCCGCTTCGCGGTTTACTTTTAACGCGCCGCGATCGTACCACTCGATGGTGCCTTCAATTTCTTCGCCGTCCTGAAGGACGATCACCATCGGGGTGTGCGAATCAATTTGCTTCTTGTAGTA
>JANLZV010000138.1:0-14815 GCA_031366425.1 Pyrinomonadaceae bacterium
GTCTTCGCGGTTGGCTGTAGCACACCTCGGGTGGGAGGACTGAATTCTTAAAAGAGTTGAAAGGCGGCCTATGAAATGAACGCTTGGGCGCAGAATGCAAACGACCATTTCCCCGTAGAGAGCGTTCAACTTCGAGCCTCTAACCGCGAAACTAGTCTACATTTGCCTTCCCGACGGCCCTTTTCGGTCGAGTCAACACGAAACTCTCATCTTTTTAGCCAAAAACGGCCAAAAATCCAGATTTAGTAGCGACTTTGATGTCCTAGTGTGATATATGAATGCGTGCAAGATTTTTCAATTTAAGTTTTATTCGGAGGTGTCACACTAGACTATGGCGACCAAAGCGGCGACAGGCAAGAAGCGCATGACTCAGTCGGAGGTCTTCAATCACTTTGCAGAAGCGACAGGCATGAAGCGTGGGCAAGTGAAAGAATTTTTCGACGAACTTTACAATCTCGCGTCACGCGAGGTAACAACAAATGGTGAATTCGTGCTTCCGGGCTTCGGTAAGCTCGTAAAGTCGGAGAGAAAAGCCCGTGAGGGCCGGAATCCTGCGACTGGCGAAACGATCCAGATACCCGCGAAAACAACGCTGAAGTTTCGCGTCGGTAAAGGTATGAAAGATACGGTTTTACCCAAGAAATAGTGTAACTGTCCCCCAGTTCTTGGGATTAAGACTTTAAGCGCCGCCCCCAGTTCATGTTTGGTGAACGCGGGCGGCGCGTACGTTTTATTACGTTCGGCGTCGAATTCTCCACGAGAACCCCCAAGGTTTTTCGATGGTTTCACCGGCATCTCCCTCGCTGCAATTCAGTCGCAAAAAAAGCTGGTAATTTCATCAGCGGTCAGGTAGAATCCGATGTTTTGCTGACCCCCCAAAAATAAGTCTTTCGGAACAGTGAACTGCCCGGAGACGGGATTGGTTCCTGAATGCAATGGATCTGCATCCTTGGCATTTGCCGAGGCATCTAAGATTCGCTATTAAGTATGGCCGCATAACGGCTTGGAGGAGAAAAGAGTAATCGTGACTTTCAATAGACATTTGCCGCTGGACGAGCGGATTCTAAGAATTGATCATATTCAGGCAAGGCGTTACTCCAAACTAGGGGGAGTGGCTTTGGAGATCGCAACTGAAGGCATTGTTCGCCACTTGCGTGCGTGTGATCGCATGGACGTGAACCCAGACACCTCGGCGGTGCGAGAGATCATCGACGACGCGGTTAACGGTCGCCGAGTCTTCGCTGAGACTACGGAGCAAACCCAGGCAGCCTAATCTGGCTTCTGACTCGAACTAAAAATAGATCGCCCCTATAGTGTGGCGATCTATTTTTTTGGACCAGAGTAGCTAGTTGACCGTGATGGTCTTGTACATGCTAACATCTGGCCCCAGGTATATGTCCCTGTAGCTCAGTGGATAGAGCATCTGCCTTGTTGGAGCCTTAATGGGGAAGAGATTTCTAGAACTCATTAAGTGGACGGCCCCATATGCGGGAACGCCCTGAGAGCCTCTGGTACTCGGTTCATTCTTCGAGTAAAAATCCACGAGGATTGGGTAATCCGCAGGAAACCTTTCTCAGTCGTGAGAGATGAGGAGGGGCTCCTCAGAGACTATACGGGTCGGGACTGTGATGTCCAAGATATAGTCCAGCCAGCAAACCTGTTAAAACGGGCGGTCAGGGAAAGCCTGATGCTGGATGCTAAGCAGAGGGCCGCAGGTTCGAGCCCTGCCAGGGACATTAGATTTAATCGCTCAACGCCAATTTATGGCGGCTATAGTTCAGTTGGTTAGAACGCCTGATTGTGGTTCAGGAGGTCGAGGGTTCGAGCCCCTCTAGCCGCCCCAAATTTTCTCTTCGTCTCACACGAAGCTCCAACAGTTTCAGCGTAGGCTCACTTCTGCCGTAGCTCTAAAATTTCGCGAGAATTTTTTTCCATCTTACCCATGCTGTATCACGTGCCTTTTGGTTCGCTGCGTATGCGACCAGGGCCTTCTGATGCGCCGCAGCAGCATTCGCCTCAGTCTCTTTGTCGCCTCGTACCTTGGGCGGCTCCGGCGGCGGACCTTCTCCCGATCTCATAAACGCATGGCCGGCGCCTTCGTAGGTAACCGGATCAAACTTCTTCTTCAACTCCTTCATTGCAGCTGTAGTTGCCGGCAGGGTCGCGTTAATCCGTGCGTCGTTTCCGGCATAGAATCCATAAACCGGAGCTTTGATTCTAGCCAGATCGGTTTTACTTTCAGGCGCGGAGCCATAGAAAATAAACGCACCTTTCAACCTGGAGTTGTTCGTCGCATAGCGAAACGATTGGGTTCCTCCCCAGCAAAAACCCGCCACGGCAACTTTGCCGTTAGCAGCCGGCAACTTGGCCACGTAATCCGCGACCGCGTTTAAGTCAGCAGTCACCTGGTCTGGCGGCAATGCCTGGATCGCCTGGCCCACTGATCGCCGGTCGACCGCGGCGAGCTCGTCGGTGCCTCCTCTCTTCGGTGCCATTCCGGAAAGTAAGTCCGGCGCAATTGCGACATAGCCCGCTTCGGCTAACTGGTCCGTTAAGCTCTGTACCCAATCCGTCATTCCATTGATTTCGTGAATCACCACCACTGCCGTAGCTTTTTTCTTAACTTCCGGGAAGACGACAAACGCGTTCACCGTTCGAGTCCCATACTTTATGCTGACCCACTCCTGATGGCGCGGCGACTTCCCTGCCCTGGCTTTGGCCCAATCTTGCATCGCAACCGCGCCCGCAGCATCGGGTTCAATAGCATCGTTGCCATGATGGTGCGCTGAGTTTTGACTCTGAGCCGAAACAAGCACGGAAAACGAGAGCAGCGCCGCCACTAAGAAAATACTATTGCTTAACGATCGAACGGATTTCATCGAATTAAGGCCTCCCTGCAAAGTATTAACATCCTAAAAAGTTGCAAGGTGATTCGTTTCGCGCGTCTCACTCCTGATGATGTTTCGACGCGACGTTTTCGCGCCCCCACTTCAGCGTTCGAGTCATCCAGATTAGTTCGTCCAGAAACGCTCCCACTCTTTTTTCGAACGCTGCATCGAGTAATTCGCCTTCGTCATTAAAAGTTTTTTGGATGGACGGAAAGTTGAGATCGGCGAAAGTTACCACGAGCCCGAGTTCTCGCACCATCGGCACCATAGCCTCAATCACGCGCGTGCCACCCCAAGGTCCCGCTGAGACGCCCACAAAGGCGACACTCTTATGGATGTATTCCTTGAGCAACAAATCCAGCACCGCCTTCAGCACGCCGGGATAGCCGTGGTTATACTCCGGCGTCACAATCACCAGGCCATCAGCCTTCATCATCGCATCTCGCCACTCTGGGAATGAATCCTTGATTCCCGTGCCGTAGTCGTCCTGCGGTAACGCGAAGTCAGCAGTATCAAATAGTCGAGTCTCGATCTCAGGCCGCTTTGACATCTCCTCGATCAGCCATTTTGCTGCGTGCACACTCTTGCGCATCTTGCGGTTTGTGCCTAGCAACACTGGCAGGTGCAGTTTATCCATGATGACTCATCCTGTGGGGTCGGTGATTCTTACCACGGCCCAGCATATTCCGTTTGATGAGGCGCGGCAATTACTCCCACATACTGCCAATGGAGTCTGGTGATTTGTCGAACGTGCAAATAGTCATGCGCCAGCCATGAGGCCAACAAATCCCCCGCGGTGCGGGATCCATTTGAGGTGAAGTGCCGCTGTTCCCAGTTTGGTTCTGAGAGCGTCTTTAGCCAGGCTAGCGACGTTTGACGCTCTTCCAGAAAATTCGACATGGACTGGGCCATCTCTCTTTCGTTGTATCTTCTGGTGATAACCCAACCCTGCGGGTCGATCGCGGGCCACTCGCTCGCCGGATCGAGCAAGGTTAGTTCTAGACGCTGGCGAAAATCTTCGCGCTCCTCATCGTATAAATGGTTGACGACTTCGAGCATCGACCACTTGTCAGGCGCAGGTTTCCAGGTCGCTTGTTCACGTGTCACTCCACGAACGAGACTCTCAAAGACGTCTCGGTTAAGGGAGAGTCGATCAACAAAATATTCCAGCTTCATTTCGTGCTCCTTCGGATTAACCGATTTGCGACGACTCAATGGCTTGTTGCTGAATGATGCAGTTTAAGAAATAATGGTTACCGAAGTCGATTGTATAAGGTCAGTGTCCAGCGGGCTCTATGATCGGCGAAGACGCTTTTTGGTTTAAGGAGATAAGGTGCCCGACGAACAAAGAACAGCTAACAACTCGCAGACGTACGTAGTCGATGCTGACAGTTTTTCGTATGAGACGATCGAGCAGCAAAATGGTCAAGCAGTGATTGTTCGATTTCCGATGGACGATCCGAAGTTTCAAGCGGGCGACGTAGTCGTCGTACTATCAGGCAGCGATATTCACTTTCACGGAATGATTGGTAGCTTGGCTGATGGATTCGCCACGGCCACAGATCGCCGCGGATCTCTACTGCCCGGTACCGTCCAGTAAGAGTTACAGACCCTTGCCTACTACTTAGTTGCGCCGGTATCCGGTCGGATACCTTACGTTCACTCCGGGCGTCGAAGAGTTAATCTTCACGCGGTGAAACCCTTTTTTAGGGTGGGTCGATAGGTAGGTTAGCGCGATCTGCATGTCGAGCGAGGCGTTCAAATCTTTGATAAACGGGACAAAGCTGGTGGGCGCGCCAAAGCCCTGAAAATATGCCTGCCCTCCGGTCTCGTCTGCCAACCGTTGCAGCGAACTCTGCGCATTTGCGATCAGATTAAGACTTCCCTCTGAAGTGGAAGTGGGCGCGAAGAATGTGTAGACAGCGACGCTGCGACGCTGCGCTTCATTAATCGCTCGCTCAAGATCCAAACTCTGTCCTCCAGCGCTCGCGTCGAGACCACGCGAAATATCTAAACCATCAGAGATCAATAACACCGCCCTACGCCCGGCAGGTTGTGAATCGAATCGCCGCAACCCTTCAATGACCTCAACGTACGGATTGTACGGCGCTGAACCGGCCAGACCACTGGGCGGCCGCAATGCCTTCCCGGCTTTCTCCAAATCTGTCGTAAATTTTTGACGGACCTGCAAACTTCCGGTCCGCAAGTATCCGACCGACACGCGCGAGCCGCGCGGTAGTCGGCCAACAAACTCCGCCAGCCGTTTCATCTCAGGACCGATCGAGGAGACGACGTCTTCCTGGACCAGCACGATGAGGCTGATTGGCCAGTTGGATCCCATCGCGCGGATTGAAAGTGGCGTTTGCGGTTCGCCGTCTTCAGTCACAGTGAAATCGACTGTCTTAAGATCAAGTTCGTTGATCGGCGCTGGCGTTCCGGTGACCCGAATAGTTAGCGGAATCGTAACCGGACGGGCAGTAACTCCAGTCCCGTTTCCCGACCCACCACTTGGAGACTGGGCGGACGTGCTCGCAGTAATCCCCAGCACAACACCCAGAATCGCAACCGATAACACAACCGCAACTGCGCGTAATGTTTCAACCTGCCTCATAGCTGCTCCTATCGCCTCAACAACGTAATCTCAGTATACAACATCGGAAAAGGGCGCTGTCGGAAGCGATGACTAAACTAGCTAAGCCCTGATTTACCCGTTAAGATCAGCGTCAGCGGAGATTTGGATATCTGATGAAACGAAACATGCTTGAGAAAACCGAAGGAAAACTAACAACAGGAGACCTCCGCGTTGCCAGCGTGCTGAACTGGACGCCCTGGCTTTCCCTTTTCGTTAGTACCGTTCCGCTGCCAATTATCTTTCTGGGGTTCTTCCTGGCCTCGGCCACCACTGACTCCGCTGCGGTCTATTTACTGCTTTCCTTTGTTTCATTGGGACTCGGTTTGGTTGTCGGTCTCCTCGTCTTAACTCTGCTCATGCTCTACCGGCGACGTTGGCATCAACGGCTGCGCGACCGCCTCGCTGCAGACGGAATAACCGGAAGCGAAGTGGCGTGGTTTAGTGGAGAGCTGTCTTCCGAAGAGCGGAAAATTTGGCGCGAATTGAAAGCGAAAAACCCATTGCTGGGTGATGCCTATTGCCAGACGCTGGCAAATCGCCTGACCGCCACTCGCATCATCGCCAAGTCGCGCGGTGAGGTCCTTAGAGTTGAGCGTCAGATCAATCGCACTCGCAACATTCGTGGAGTGGACACCAAAGTCCTTATGAGTGACCTGTTGGAAGATCGCCAGCGGGTCGACGCCGTCCGCCAGGAAGCAACTGTTCGGTTGTCGGAAGCTAAAGCGCAACTACAAGCCATCGAGGCGGCGGCGAACCGCACCCTCAGTCAAACTGAAACCGACTCAATGCTACGGCGACTCGCCGCCGCACAGGGCCTTCCTCCGTTAGCCTTGGAAATGGCTAACCTCGAACGAGAAGCCATGCGCGAGTTAAATCAAACTGAAAGTGCTCCTAATCAGTTGCCGTCGAGTTCATTCAAACGATAAATACCGGGCGCCGTTCGATCAGCAAACCCTTCATCTACCAGGGACCAGTTGCCCAACCCCGCTTCGGGATTAGAAAGGCCTGTCGCCCGGGCCAACTCGCCTCGTAGGGTCATTCCGGCTCCGCTGAGATAAGCGCGGGCGATCTCTCTCAGTGCATCTTCTCTGCTCACTATCGCTCCGAGTTCGTCTGGAAATCTGCCTTCTGCAAGTGACCAAATGTAAGTAAACTTGGGGTCATAGACCACTTCGCTGGGAATCACTTTAAACACGCGCTGCAATTCGTCGATTGCCCGAGTAAAGCTCTGACGGTCTGTTACGCCGCTGGCGCCGCGCAGATCGCCCGTAGCCATTTCCCATTCCTTCCTCAACACCTTAAGGATGTTTTGCGCTTCTTCACTAAGCGTTGACGACTCCTGCTTCCGCGTCACCCCGAAAACAGAATTGAAGTGTGGAAGGAGACTGCGACGAATAAATATTGAACGGCTGCCTCGCAGCTTGCCGTAGTGAACCCGCCCTCGTCTCAGGAGTTGATCTTTGATGGTCCAGGCAAGACTCGCTTCCGGATCTTTCTGCACGTTACGCGGCATGTGAGCATCGCGACGTCCGCAAACAGCGACGTATAACGACGGGCCTGGGCGTCGCGCATCTGTGAGCGTCGCACAGAATCCTACACTCTCAATAAACTGCTAGGCGGTAGTCGCCTCTTCGATCCTGAGTTCCGGATCTCGCCGCCAGGTGCGGTCGCGGTAGGCCTCAATACTTTCAGGCAGAATGCTTGCCGGCATGGCATTAATCCTATCAGATTGATTTGCTCGCCCCTTCAGGATGACCGCTTAGACCGATCACTACCAACCTTGTACCACCAGGCAAACGCCGTAACTGCTCTCCACATTGATCTTAAGACAACTTTCGGCGCGTGGCATTGTTGTTGCCAAACGAACTGCGCCCAAAGTCTCGTCTGTTTGGGCGTCAACGCTGAAGTTAAAAAAGTTTGGAGTAGCCCCCTGATGAAGATAACCAGCCGTCCCGCCTTGAGATTGATACTAAGCTACGTTGCGATCGTCGCCGTCGTCGGGTCTTTTGCGGGGCGCATCGGCATTAGCGTCCCTGCCTCAGCTGCGCCTTCGCAGCGCGCCGACAAGAGCGAGAAGCTAGGGGACAGCTTGCGTCGCAAAGTAACCAACTCCTCATCCAATAGCAGCGCCTCAGTCATCCTTCAGTTGAACGGACCCAAGAGCGGTCGACTCAATGGCCTATTGAATAGTAATGGTGTCCACCTGAAAAAGGATTTCGCAAACTTTAACTCGTCCGCGCTGGATCTTCCGACAAATATCGTGGAGGAGATCGCTTCGAATAATGAAGTCGAATCGATTACCGAAGATGACGAAGTAATGGCTTTCGGACACCTCACCTCAACCACCGGAGCTGACGATGTGCGAACGTTTACCAGCGCAACTGGAGTGAACACGACGTTGGACGGCACCGGAGTCGGCATCGCGATTCTCGACTCAGGATTTTATTCCGCCCATAAGTCTCTCACTTCTCGCGTCGTTTATAGTCAGGATTTCACCGGCGAAAATCGAACCGACGATCCCTACGGACACGGTACGCATGTCGCCGCCTTGGCCGCGGGAAATGCAACTCTTTACAACGGTAACTACGGCGGCATTGCCCCTAACGCGAAGCTCCTGAACCTGCGCGTACTCGACTCGCAAGGTCGCAGTTCTACTTCACGTGTGCTTTCAGCGTTGAATTGGGTTTATTCAAACCGAGCCGCTTACAACATTCGCGTCGTTAACATGAGCCTCGGAGGCGCAGCACTAACTTCATACAAGAATGATCCTTTATGTCTCGCCGTCAGACGGCTGGTTCACGCAGGTGTGGTAGTGGTCGCGGCGGCAGGCAATGATGGCAAAGATGCATTTGGACGCAAGCAATATGGCGGCATCCATGCGCCGGGCAATGAACCCTCAGCGATCACAGTCGGTGCGACCAATACCTTTGGTACTAATAGCCGCAGTGATGACGCTGTGACTTCCTACAGTTCGCGTGGTCCGACTCGCAGCTTCTGGACCGACCGGATTGGTATCCGTCACTACGACAACCTGATCAAGCCAGACCTCGTGGCGCCGGGTAATAAGCTGGTTTCCGCCGAGGCTGTTGATAACCTGCTCGTCGAAACTTCGCCAACCCTGGACGCCGGCCTGAGCAGAAATGACGATCAAAAGA
Source organism: Pyrinomonadaceae bacterium (assembly GCA_031366425.1). Lineage (GTDB taxonomy): Bacteria > Acidobacteriota > Blastocatellia > Pyrinomonadales > Pyrinomonadaceae > PSRF01. The sequence goes on from JANLZV010000138.1 coordinate 8,676, forward strand.
TGATGTACCTCAGCGGCACCTCGGTGTCCGCTCCCATCGTCGCCGGAGCGGCAGCGTTATTGTTACAAGCCAATCCGAAGCTCACGCCTAACATGGTCAAGATGTTGCTCATGTACACAGCCCAACAGCTACCCAACATGAACATGCTCGAGCAAGGGGCCGGTCAACTGAATATTGAAGGCGCCGTTAGACTCGTCAAGCTGGTCCGCAGCGATCTAACAAATTCAACAGCGATCGGTTCTCCATTACTCACCTCTTCGGCGCCTACAGCTCAGTCGTCCATCGACGGCACTACATTTTCGTGGTCGCAGGGGATTATTGCCGATCAGGGTTACGCCAAGGGATCGTCGTTGATTACCAAGTACCAAAAGATTTACGGCACTGGAGTCCTGATTTGCGACGCGACCCTTCAGTCAAATGGGGTCCTCATAGCAGACCAAACCATGATTTCCAGTGGCGTTCTAATCGCCGATAACATTCTCATAAGCAATGGCACCACGATGGGCAGCGGCATGAACCTGCTACCGTCGGGTGTGCTATTAGCCGACGGTGTGCTGTTAGCTGACGGCGTGTTAATCGCTGACGGCGTGCTGATCAGCGATGGTGTTCTAATCGCTGACGGCGTTTTGATTGCCGACAGCCTGCTTGCCCGCTCCATTCTGGTCGGCGACCTTACCGCCTTCATGCGGTAGTTCGCGTAATTTGCGCCACAGTCACCTCCGACTCTCGCCCAGCCATTCGAGTCAGCAAAAAATGCCCAGTTCATCCTTAATGCAAACTACGCCGGCGGACAATTGGTATCCGTCTATCGCAACGCCCACCCGCGACGCCGAGCTGCTCAGAAACTCGGCCCAGGCCGAGGTGCTCGATTTTCTTTCACGGCGCGCGATCAACGCGGCGTTCTTTGCCGGAATGATTTACGACAATGGATTGGAGAGTCCCCTCAACCGGGGAAATTTCTATGGCTATCGAAACACACTCGGCCAACTCGAAGGCGTGGCTTTGATCGGTCATGCAACGGTGGTTGAGGCGTTGTCCGATGAAGCAGTCAGAGCTTTCGCGGCAGTGACGCAACGATGTACGACGGTCCACATGATCATGTGTGAAGAAAATCAGATTGAGAAGTTCTGGGAGTTTTACGCACCGGCTGGACAGGAAATGCGACGCGCTTGCCGGCAGCTCCTAATGGAACTTCGCTGGCCCGCAAACACGTCTGCCGGCGTAGCGAAAATTCGGCCAGCCACAGTTTCAGACCTCGATCTGCTGATACCTATCCACGCGGAGATGGCGCTCGAAGAAAGCGGAGTTGACCCACGACTCCAGGACGCCAAGGGATTTGCCGAGCGTTACGCGCGGCGTATTGCCCTGGGACGCACCTGGATTCTTACTGATGCTGACAAACTGTTGTTTAAGGCTGACGTCGCATCCGCGAGTCCACAGACAACTTACCTCGAGGGCGTTTGGGTGAAGCCAGAAAAACGTAATCATGGATTTGGGCAAAGCTGTATGGCCCAACTGGCGCGAATGCTCATGTGGCGGGCGAAATCCGTTTGCCTGTTTGTGAATGATGAAAATGACGAAGCTCAGCAGTTTTACCGGCGCGCTGGATACCACCTGCGAACCGTGTACGACACGATCTTCGTTACGTAAGGAAACTCTTCCTGAGTCAAAGTGCGGAAATGACTTTCACCAAGCAAATCTCAAATTCAACATCGACGGCGGGGCCCCCCGCGACCACTCGATACCCGGAACCAGTCAAGCGCGCCGCCTTGGCGGATCAAGACAGTTGCAGTCACCAAATTGATCGATTAGTGCGCGAGATCGACTCACCCGCCGTTCGTGAAATTATTGACGCGGTATTTCAGAATCTCCTTGGCTTGATCGAATGCCTGGCCTTGATCGAGAGTCGCCTGCGGCAGGTCGATGCCGCTGAGGTGACCTTTTCATTGTTTCAGGCGATTCACGATGAAGCGCGTTCGCTGGTGGAGTTCGTGCGGACCGACGCCTTGAATTGCTCTTTGATGGGCGAAGAACTGATCGACACGCTTGATGGAATCACATTCGCACTTAGTCATGACCTGCAGAGAGTATTTGAACCCAACTCCCAGTCACCCACTTCCAGCAACACATCTCATGTGGTGGTAGGAAAGCTGTACCGGGCACACGACGTTCTCACCAACTGTCTCCAACAGTCTACAATTACTTTGGCAATGGTCTTTGATGCCAACCTCGTCGGGGCCAGATTATTCAATAACTCAGACATGCGTTACCGCCAGTCGCTGCAACTCTGTCAGGATCTCACTTCACTAATTCAACTCGTCGAGACTTCTGAAAAGACCAAAACCGAAACAGCCCATGCCGCCCTGGAAACAGGAATTGAAGAGTTTCGCCACGAAAGCATGGAATGCCTGGCGTATTCTGACTGGCCACAGTTCGAAAGTTTTTGCGAGCGGATCGCCCTCACCCCGGTCGCATCTTCAGAAGCGGAATCAGCGCTTCATCAATTTCGCTGTTACCTCGAGACTCTGTTGGGCCAGGTCAGAATGCGAGCCGTTCTGGCCGACGTGTTTCCTGTCCAGTTCGGCGAGATGAACGGAAACTTTACGGAAACAACCTTTGCCGAACAGTCCCCACCTTCAACCAACGACCAGGTTCCCGGTGAACCTGCGGAAGAGCAAACACCGTGGAATCTTGCTTTGACGGGGTAACTTGCCGGCCGTCTTTCCGAACACCAACCCAGTGATGTTCCAGCAGCCAGACAAAAAGAGATCAGCGAGCACCTACATGTGGATTACCGTCTTCGTGGGGGCGTTTATCTATTTGTTGGCGGCGCTTCGGCTGGACCTTCATTCCATGGACCTCAAGTTCATGGTGCTTGGTTTATTGACGGTAGTTTTCAGTTCACGAATCACAATTGAGATCCCTCAGTTTGGCTCGAAAATTTCTGTTTCCGACACTTTCATTTTTCTCACCTTGCTGATCTACGGCTGGCAAGTGGCGGTGTTGCTGGCAGCAACTGAAGCTTTATTTTCCTCCCTGAAATTTGCCAGAAAGCCACTAACCATTCTTTTCAATTGGGCCTGCGCATCGTGGTCAACGGCAGTCACGTATGCGGCAATGTATTATTTTGTCGGCAATCCGGTAGCCCTAAATCTCGAGCCGATCTCGGCCAGATTTGTAGCCTGTATCGGTGTGATGGCCCTGGCCCAATACGTCTGCAACTCTGGGTTAGTCGCGATTTGCGGAGCCTTGAAAGCAGGCAGGCCAATCTGGGAAACGTGGAAGACCTATTATCTCTGGACCTCGATTACATACTTTGCCGGGGCGTCCGCCGCTGCGGTGATCGCCAAAGTAATGGGCCAAGTCGGCTTGTACGCCCTGGTGATCACAATCCCAATCGTGGCGATCGTATTCTTCACTTATCGCACTTACGTCAAGAACATCGAGGCTTCGGCTGCGCAAGCTGAACAGGCCGAACGCCACGTTGAAGAACTGTCACACTACATCGCCGAACAGGATCGCATTCGCGAACAGTTTTCACAGATGGAGAAACTGTCTGCCCTCGGCGAGCTTGCTTCCGGCGTGGCCCATGACTTCAATAACACTCTCGCGGGCATCCTTGGCCGGGCTCAATTGATGTTGCGCACCAATGATCCCGAGAAGATTGAGCGAGGCTTGAATATCATTATCAAGACCGCAGAAGACGGGGCAAAAACGGTCAAACGAATTCAGGATTTCGCGCGCCAACGTCGCGACCACGACTTCGAACCCGTCTGCATCGATCAAATACTTCTCGACGTTAGTGAAATCACCAGACCCAGATGGAAAGACCGGGCCGAAGCTTCAAACGTGCAGATTGGACTCGACCTCCAGATTCGCTCGAAATCGAAAGTGATGGGCGACGAATCGGAGTTGCGCGAAGTGTTGGTCAACATGGTATTCAACGCGGTTGACGCGATGCCCGAAGGCGGTCAGCTCACCCTCGCCGCGGAAGACGCAGATGATGCGGTGGTGATTTCCGTTGGCGACACTGGATCCGGGATGGCGCCGGAAGTTAAATCCCGAATCTTCGATCCGTTTTTTACTACCAAGGGAAAAGCCGGTATGGGTTTGGGCCTGGCGGTCAGCTTTGGAATCATTAGGCGCCACGAAGGTTCGGTGGAAGTTGAGTCGGAAGTTGGCGTCGGCACTCGTTTCCGTATCAGTCTTCCGAAGGCCTCGATCGCGGAAGAAGCGGTCGCGGCGGAATTGAAAGCTGAGAACCCGGTGCCCCAACCCTCCGACGCAAACATGGTACGGCCACGTCGAGTCGACCAGGCCAAGATTTTAGTGGTAGACGACGAAGAAGCAGTCCGCGAGTTGTTACGCGATCTATTGGAGGCTGAAAACTGCCGAGTCTACCTCGCGCCGGGTGGAAGAGAGGCACTTGGCCTGCTCGAAGCACATCAGTTCGACGGCATCTTTACAGACGTCGGCATGCCCGGGATGAGCGGATGGGAATTGGCCCATGCTATCCGTGAACGGGACGAAAAAGTTCCTATTGCAGTGATTACCGGCTGGGGTTCCGCGGTCGGGTCTGATGAGCAGGAAGAAGCACGAGTCAACTGGGTAATTACCAAGCCATTCAGAGCAGAACGCATTAGTGAGTTAGCGCATGAGATTAGCCAACACCGCAAAGCTGCCGAAGCTGCTCGATCCTCGTTAACGATTGTCGCCGCGTAATTCGCCGGCCAAACTCCATCAGAGACGATCGTTCTTCACAATCCGCCAATCCCCTTCCGATTCCGTCTCCACTGCTCGGTTGTCAACATCCTCCGGATTCTCAATGAGGCGCCGCCGGTATTCGACGCCTCGCCGTACGCTCTTCTCCACCACCTCAAGGCTGAAAGGTTTCAGCAGAAAATCAAACGCCCCGAGCCGGATTAGGCCCTGCGCGTGTTCCTGATCACCGATCCCGGAAACAATAATCACTGGCGTGTCGGGAAATTTTTGCCGCACGTGCCCGAGAAGTTCAAGGCCGCTCAGGCCAGGCATCGAGATGTCTGTAAGGACCACATCGTAGCTGTCGGCCTGTAGTCGGGCGATCGCCCTTTCCGCAGTTTCAGCGGTTTGGCAGAGATAATCCTCAGAGAGCAGTTCGTAGAGGGTATCGCGAATGGTCTCGTCGTCGTCTACGATTAATACTTTAGGCATGCTTTGACCTCCCGATCGGTTTGCCGTAAGGAACATTCAAAGTTGAGACACAAACCTGTGGGAGGATACCCGTTGCATCGTAAGGTTCGGCGAAAAAATCATAACATACAACTTTACTTTCAAACGAAATTCGAACGACTCTTCTTGACCACAACAACGAGGGGGGCCGGCAACTTTCGTCACCGGCCCCCGCGCTATTCAGCGTAACTGTCAACACGCTCTGGCACGCTTTATCGTGGGCCAGTAGCGCGAATTGTGAGCTCCGAACCGCGAGTAAGCTGCAAGTCGTCACGGCCCTGAACATAAACTGAGCCTGCTCCGCCGCCGGCGCCAACAACCGCACCGATTGCTGCGCCTTTTCCGCCTCCTGCAATCGCTCCGATGATCGCTCCAACCGCAGTACCAATCGCCGTTCTTTGAACAGTCTTGGTCGTTTGGTTGTCGTCTCGAACAGCGCCTTCATTGTCGATCCGTACCGTGTCGCCTTGAGCAGTCCTCACTGATTCGAGAATGCCTGCGAACCGATATGATCTGCCATCACGAAGGCGGATGTTGTCGAACGTCAAAGTCATCTCGGAACGGCCAGTCACCCGACCGCTACGCTGGACCTGGGACACGTGCCCCTCGATCGTGGCTCCGTTGAGATTTGCCGGCTCGCGCACTTGCAGCACGAAACGGTCGCCTTCTCTGGCACTCTCCGTTGAAACTTCGTCGTTCAAAACGGCAACCAACACTGAGCCATTCGGGACGATGAAGTCGGTTCCCGACGTGTTTGTCGGATAACCTTGAGTTCCATTGTTGATGTCAAACTGAGCGACATCAGCAGTTCGTTCATAGACGCTCTGCACTGACACCGGTCTCAACAGGCCTTCGACATAGACACGTCGCGTAACGCTCAGCCGACTGCCGTTATCGATAGGATTAAAGGTCACGTTGAATTCGTTCGC
>JANLZV010000150.1:0-8505 GCA_031366425.1 Pyrinomonadaceae bacterium
TACCCGAACGGTCAACGCCTACGCTCAGTCGTCCGGCCTGGCAAAGAACTTCAAAGGTTCTTTGTCCGGCGACGACGTGCGCGAAGGTTTGGTTGCAGTGATTTCAGTGAAACTCCCGCAACCGCAGTTTGAAGGGCAGACAAAAGGAAAACTAAATTCCGATGTAAAGGGTGCGGTCGAATCGTTCCTGAATGAACGGCTGACCGAGTATCTCGAACAGAACCCAACGGTCGCGCGTAAGATCGTCGGCAAGTCGGTCGACGCAGCCCGTGCACGCGAAGCAGCGCGCAAGGCCCGCGAGATTGTCCGCAAGGGCGTGTTGGGCTCGACCATGTTGCCCGGCAAGCTCGCGGATTGTCAGGAAAAGGATCCTGCTCTGTCCGAGATTTACATCGTCGAGGGAGACTCGGCCGGCGGTTCAGCCAAGCAGGGAAGGGATCGAAAGAACCAGGCAATCCTGCCGCTCAAGGGAAAGATTCTGAACGTCGAAAAGGCGCGGTTCGACAAGATGTTGGGCCACAGCGAGATCAAAGCTTTAATCACCGCGCTCGGTACGGGCATCGGCAAAGAAGATTTCGATGCCGGCAAATTGCGTTATCACAAGATCATCCTGATGACCGACGCCGATGTCGACGGTTCTCACATCCGAACGCTGCTGCTGACCTTTTTCTACCGCCAGATGCATGAGTTGATCGAGCGGGGATACGTTTACATCGCCCAGCCTCCCCTCTTCAAGGTGAAGCGCGGGAAGAAAGAGGAGTACATCAAAGACGAGAGCCTGATGGTCCGTTATCTGATGCGGATGGCCACCGGGGACATGACGGTGAAGTCGGTTGGGGCGAATCAGGATATCGAAGGCAAGGAGTTGGCGAAGTCTCTGGAAGATTTGGTGGATCTGAAGAACTACTGCGAGCGCGCCGCGCGGCGGTTGAGCGGTGATTCGCGTTTGCTGGAAACGTTGCTGAAAGCGTTTGCTGGAAAGAAAGGCGTGCTGCGCAAAGAAGGCACCACGCTGCGTAACGTGTTTCAAAATTCCGATCTGATGGCGAAGATTTACAAAGTGCTCGACGAAGCACATTTCAACCCCGAGATATCAGCGGACGACGAACACGGATTATCTAAGATTGAAATAAAGACAGCGTCGGGCCTGAACGTCACTATCGATTGGAACTTCGCGAGTTTTGTTGAGTTTCAAAAAGCAGTGGAGCTTTACCTGTCGCTCGAGGAACGTCTGGCCGCCCCGTTCATCATTGGCACGAATGGTACGAGTGAAACCATTGAGACGAGGGAGGAATTGCTTGAGAGAGTGTTGGGGGCTGCGAAAAAGGATCTCTCGATTCAACGTTACAAGGGTCTCGGCGAGATGAATCCTGAGCAACTCTGGGAAACAACCATGAACCCTGACAAGCGCACCTTGTTACGAGTGAGGATAGACGACACGGTTGAGACCGACGAAATTTTTACCAAGCTGATGGGTGATGAAGTTGAGCCGCGACGAAAATTCATTGAAGACAACGCGCTCAATGTCCGCAACCTCGACGTGTAATCGTAGAACAGGCATTCTGGCTGTCCCTATCTTTTCAATACCCGACGAAAGAAATTCCAGTCCTACGTCTCTCGGTAATGGTTAACCGAAGCCGTGAAGCTCTACGGCGCTCGACGCTTGACGCTTGATGCCCGCCTTACGCGCCGCGTCTCCACATCGATTCCAAGGTAATGAGTGAAATATTTGATGTTCTGATCGTCGGGGCGGGGCCGGCCGGTTCTTTTGCAGCTGAGCTACTCGCGCGCGGCGGCGCTCGAGTGGCGCTGTTTGACGGCCGGCCTCCAGGTGAACCAAAAGCCTGCGGCGGCGGTGTGACCGCAAAAGCGTTGAAGGCCTGGCCGCATTTGCTCGACGCCGTCGGCCGCAAGGTCGATGAGCTCGACCTTTACTCACCATCCGGCAAGCGTTTGCATTTGAAACTGGACGAGCCGTTCGCAATCTACTCGCGCACCGTTTTTGATTCCTACCTTCGCGAACGCGCGCGAGACGCTGGGGCAAAAGTCCTCTTTGGAAAAATTTCCGCTGCCGCAGTTTCGAAAATTGACGACGGTTGGAAATTAACCGTGCCCGGTAAAGAGGCCGGCCATCAGGAATGGTTGGGCAAGTTTTTGATCGGCGCAGACGGCGCGAGTAGCGCGGTTGGCAAAAAACTTGCCGGCGCACTCCCGCCGTCGGACATGGAAGTGGCTTTTGGTTACCGGACCCCTTTGCCGGTCAACGGCGAGGCGCCGACGGTGGTCGCTTTTCTGCCCGGTTGGGTGGGTTACGCCTGGGCCTTCCCACGTCCCGATCACATTTCGTTTGGCATCGCCACCACCCAGGATGCGTTTGAACACAAAGCGCTTGATGAACTGCTGTGGCAATTCATGATTGGTTATTACAGCCAGCGCGACGATCCTAAGGCAGCGCTTTGGAGCGACTCAAAAGAGCCCCGGGCCGCGAAGATTCAACAGGAATTGCAGGCGAGTGCCGAACGTTACGCCGCGCGCATTCCCGGTCTTGCCGCTGCTAGTTGGGACACGAGACGCACTAGTGGTAAGGATTGGGCGTTGCTCGGCGATGCTGCGGGCTTTGCAGATCCGGTCACCGGTGAAGGCATCTATTACGCACTCCGCTCCGCCGAACTTTTTGCCGCTGCATTTCTTGAAGGCCGGGCGGCGGATTATGAGCCACGTTGGCGAGAAGACTTTGGCGGCGAACTCCGACGCGCTTCACAAATGCGTCGCCGCTTCTACGGAAACTTTTGGGGCGCACCCTTCACCGAAAGAATGATCAAGTTTGCCCAGGGACATCGCGGAATTAAGCGAGTGCTCGGCGATTTGGTGGCTGGTGAACAAGGCTACGTTAATCTCAAAAAGAAACTCGCCCGCAGCGCGCTGCGTCCCTAGTCAATCGGTATGCTGTGATGCGGGGCGCCAATTATGGCGCTAGTCGTGTGATGGTCCAACTTCCATCTGCTTGTCGTTCATAAAGAATTCGATCGTGAAGCCGGCCGGTGCGGTTTTGCCAAAACTCGATTCGCTCAGGCGTTAGTCGATACCCACCCCAATGCGCCGGGCGTTCAACCTCGCGATCTGAATACGACGCAGCCAGTTCACGAAATCGTTGTTCGAGGACGGCACGGCTAGCGACAACTTCGCTTTGAGCTGAAGCAATCGCGCCCAGCTGACTCTCTCGCGGACGCGTGCGGAAATACTCATCTGATTCTGCGGGGGAGACTCGTTCAATTCCGCCTTCCACCCGAATCTGACGATCGAGTTGCACCCAATACAAAACGAGGGCCGCGCGCGGGTTTTCATCGAGTTCCCGCGCCTTCCGGCTTTGGTAGTTAGTGTAAAAAACAAAACCTTCGGCGTCGGCTTGTTTGAGCAGGACCATCCGCGCGGATGGCGCGCCGTCTTTCGAAGCGGTGGCGAGAGTCATCGCATCGGGGAGACGAGTTCCGGACGCAACGGCTGCGTCAAACCAACGCTGGAAAAGCTGCATGGGATCACTCGCGACGGTGTGCTCGTCGAGAGTTTCATCCTTCTCAGTAGTTAAGTCGGTTATTGAGTCGTTCATTTCTACCCAGCTGTTACCCAGCGATTACTCGGTGGCTGTCCTCGTGTAGGGCGCCAGCCGGCTGCGCAGTTCATCCGGAATTGGCACCGTCTCAAACGTATCCCGGCGGACCGCAGCAAGGACGAAATGGGCGTGCGCAATCACGAGGCCTTCACCTTTGCGTCGCACTTCAAAATTAAGCTGCATCGACTTGTTTCCAAACCGTCCGACGTAGACCGACACTTCCAGCAAGTCGTCGAGTTGGGCGGCGTGGTGAAAATCGCATTCGAGATGTACGCGCGGCAGCCAAACGTCAAGTTCGTCAAACATGACGCTGTAAGGCAATCCGACGGCGCGAAATAATTCCGTCTCCGCAAACTCGAAAAAACGGATGTAGGCGCCGTAGAAGATGATGCGTGCGGCGTCGACATCGCCCCAACGAACGCGCTCGTCAATCGTGTATTTATTAGGCTCGGCCATCTGCCCTGTAACCTTCCGCTCTCCCCGAGGTCGGACCCTTCAGCACAAGATCGCGGGCGCGCTAATTCCGGCCACGCGGTTTACGCCGGGAGGATGGGGCAGGTTTCGGTTGCGTAGCGGCGGGTACGGGTACGGAGAACTTGATGGTGTTGAAAGAGGAGACCATTTCATCGATGGCTTGCGCGTCCCGGCCGCTCAAAATGAAAGCGAGCGCAAAGCCTTTGTTGACACTGATCAGAATCGCCTGTCGCACCGTGACGCCCTTCATCTCGATGATCGCGTCCTGCCTGAAAAACTTGCGGCCTGCCAGCGTCAATTCGAGAGGCTCGTCCTGCACCGGGACCACTCCGGTCTTAATCATCAGCGCCCGCGTGTTCAGCAGGTAGTCGCGCCCGGTGACAATTCCCGGAGCATGGCTGACATTCTCCGCGACCACCATAAACGCCGGATTCAAATCGACGTCTGGAGTGCCCAAAGGATATTGAAACGTGGTCAACAGCTGGTAAGTGTTTTTGAGAATCACTTCAGTCGAAGCTGCCGAGAGTGCGCCGGTGCTGGTTGCGCGTTCTTTGCCGATTTCCCTCAGGTGCGTATTGGTAGCGTCGCCATGGACCACCCAGCCTTGAGGATACTTCACCGAAAAGCCGAAATAGTTGTTGTGGTAAACGCCATTAGTAACGTGGCCATCGTCGGGTGAAACGGATTGTCCGCTGGCAACGAAACTGACCAGCAGCACGATCGAGATTAAGAGAAGGTTACGTTTCATACGCATGATGCTAACGGAGAGAGCGTTGGATTAGCAATTTGCCGCAATCAGGCAGACTCAACTTTCGCTGGCCAATAATCTCCGTTAGTTTCGACGACAAGACCGTCCTCGATCAATTTTTCAAGATGCGCCAACACGGCACGTTCCGCCATCGCATGCGCCTTCGGCGAGACGTCGGTGTAGACGCGCAAGACGATCTCTTTTGGAGCGCTCGCGCCATCTCGCACTGCCGCCAAAATCTTCTGTTCGCGTTCGAGCCGGTGTGAAATGTACTCAGCGATCTTTGTTTGCGGATTACCAATCGCTGGTCCATGGCCCCCGAAAATCACCGACAGATTCGGTAATGCCATTCTTTCGAGCGACGCGAGGTAATCACGCATATTGCCTTCGGGCAGATCTATCAACACCGAACCGAGCCCGACGATGTTGTCCCCTGAGATCAGCGTGCCGGTGCGTTCTTCATGTAAACAAAGATGACCGCGGGCGTGTCCGGGAGTGTGCATCACGCGGAGAATTATGCGCGGCGTTCCGCTGAGTTCGATTAGCTGTCCGTCGTCAAGAAAAATGTCTGCACGGACATCTACCGGCAATGCAGCGGCTGTTAGTTTGTGCGCTGCTACTTTTACGTCGTTTCCGAGATGCGCCCGCAAGGCGTTAACGCCGCCGATGTGATCAGGATGAAGGTGGGTCAGGAGAATCATCGAAACCGTCCGGCCTTCCGCGAGCAGTTCGTCCAAGCCGATTGCGAGGGCCTGTTGCTCTTCCTCATAAGGCGAGCCGGGATCGATTACCAGCACTTCTTTCGAGGTGTAGATCAAATAACAGTTGGTATGCGTCGCTGGCGGCCTGGTCGGCGTCCGCACCGGGAAACAAATGTAGTTTGGACGAAACTCCATCCGCGGGGTGGGTTGACCGTGAGCGTAGGGGCTTGAAAGAAAGCGGCTGACAAGATCGCCGGCGGCATTGTTTGCGAGACCATCACCCAGCGTCTTGAGCGCATGCAAAGTGGGCGGCACAGCCAACAATTCCGATCGCTGCCAACATTCGTGCGCCCTTTTTGCGGAAATCCATTCGCCGCTCTCGAGTTCACCTTTGATCACACGAGGCTGTTGTTTTGGCGGACAGTTAGCGAGAAAGAACCAGGTGTCAAAACGACGAGCACTGAAAGGCGGAGTGACCCAACGCCCGACGTAGGTGAAGTCGTTTGCGTCGAGATGCAGGTTGTAGTGGCGCAGCAAATCGGGCCACGACATGCGGCCGGATTCGAGATCGTCAAGCAGCGACTTGCGTTGGCCCGCGGTTAAGGTTTCGCCGCCGCGCACCAGCAGCACGCCGGTCTCTTCAAACATTTCGCGGGCCGCGCAACTTATCGCCACGCGCATTTCCGGCTGCGGACAATTCTCAACCGTCGCCTCTCCGTCAGTGGCGTCAAACTGGCCGCCGGGAAACGCATAAAATCCTCCAAGGAACGCAAGCTTCTCGCTGCGTTTCACAAGGAAGACTTCCGGGTCAACGGGATTTGTCTGATGACCGAGGAGAATGATGGCGGCTGCGTCTTTGGGGATCGCTGCGCCGGTTGCCGGGCTCAGATTAGGAATGCTGGAATTCGACTTCTTCACTGGAAATTGGAGGGGCGATGCCCTTGCGACAGCGCCCCGCCGTTGTTAAGGATTCGTCTAACGCCCACATCGGCGCAGGCAGTTTCGATATCGGACCATGCAGGAATGCATCCTGCCGGAATTCCTCCGGCCATGCCGGAGACAAATGCGATAGGCGTTGCGACATCTGCGGTTGCATCCAGATGGCTGCGCTGACATAGCTTCCGGAGCCATGGTGGTTGACGAGTTGGCGTTCTGTCCAACTTCCCGAGATGACCCAGCTGATGACACCAGGGGCGTAAAGGAAAGTAGAACAAGCAACAGAGACAAGCGAACGAGATTGCGCTTCATGTTTCCGATCTCCTTATTGGTTAAGCTCGCTTAGACGCGTTTGCGGATTGCGAGTCAGACCGTGACAAAAGTGTTAACCGAAATCCCTGGCAATTTTCCAGGCAACATGCTTGAGTTTAGTTTACTCCCAGCGGAAGCGCTCGCCATCGCCCGGCCCCCAGGGAACGCCGCGCATGTGATAACCGCCCGCTTCCCAGTAACCGGCCTGGTCCTCTTCGAGAAATCGTATACCCTTAACCCACTTCGCGGACTTCCAGGCGTAAAGTTGGGGAATTATCAGTCGCACTGGACCACCATGCTCGGGCGGAATCGGCGCGCCGTCGTGCGACCAGGCAAACAGGGAATCTTCGTTTAGAAAATATTCAATCGGAACGTTGGTGGTCCATCCGGAGTCGTGGGCCAGGGCGAGGGCAAACTTAGCTTCAGGTTTTACCCCAGCTCGATTGGCCACTTCTCTCGTCGGCACGCCGCCCCAAACATTGTCGAGCCGGGACCAACGGGTAACGCAATGAAAGTCTGCATAAACGCGCACTGCCGGCAGCTGCATGAATTCGTCGAGCGACCACTGTTGCGGATGTTCGACTAACCCGTCGATTTCGAATGACCAGTTTGCGAGATCAACTTCGGGAGTGCCGTAAGCATCGAGCACCGGCCATTTTTTGGTTCGCGATTGGCCCGGTGGGATCCTTTGTTCGCGGCGAGTGTCGGGGCTAATGATAACGCCCGCATCGCCGATCTCTTCAGGTTTACGCGGGATGCCGGTTTGATACTTCGGGTCCTTGATCAAATTATTCAGAAAACTCATTGTTCAGATCGTCGTCCGCAGATCGCGCAGATTACTCAGATCTTGCCGTGAAACAGTTAGGCGGAAATCCGCGTAATCTGCGGATACCAAAAGTCGACCTTTCAAAATCGCCATAGGTCTGCCGCAGATGTTTATTAAGAGTTGTGGTTCTTTACATTCTTTTCTGCGAGCGCCATCAATTCTTCCGGCATCCATTTGCCTACCGCTTTTTTGGTCGATTCCTCGATACCTGCCGTGCGGTCGTGCCAGTCGTCGCGATTACCCTCGGGCCCGCGTTGGCGCTCATAGTTTTCCGTCTGCTCGAGGCTCAAAATAATGCCGTCGACTACTTCCTTCCAGTCGTGAAACTGAATGCCGCGCCGGACGATTGGCAGCCCCGCGGACCAGTCTTCCTCAGGCGCGCGCGAATCCTGCTCCGGGATGGTCAGGGTATGCAGCGAAGGGAATGCCTGGCCGGTAAATTCCTTCACCATCAGCTCTTTGATGTCTTTGTACGACGCTTCAGGGCGCTCAATTCTGATTGCCTGCGCACGACGAAAAAGATCAGACACGCTGGATTCTTGTTGGGCCATGATGTTTTGTTCTCGTTTTTGTTGAAGGTAGATTACACGGGCGAAGGGTAGGTTTACAACCGTGTCCGGATGGCTTAACGCTACTATTAGGCTGCGCGTCAACCTCGATCTCGCGGACCGATCGCAATACCGACAGATTGCGTTACGCCGCCAGGTACAGCACTAATTTGAAGTTCTTCTCTGCGTGATCTCAGCGTGCTCTGCGCCTCTGCGGTGAAAAGACGCAGCAAGACCTTTAACGCAGAGAGGCAGAGTTCGCAGAGATAGCGCAGAGAGTTGAATTTAGGGCACTACCCGCACGTCAAAAACCTTGACTGGCAAACAGAAGATCAATTAAAAGACAGCAT
>JANLZV010000179.1:0-3334 GCA_031366425.1 Pyrinomonadaceae bacterium
AGATTGTGAAGCAATCAAACGGTGAAACCGGGGAAACGAAAAGTCTTCGGTGGGCTCGCCGCAGGCTTTCTTCGCTTCCAGTAAAGTGCTGTAAAGGTCCTTCACCAACTCCACGTCTTTGTGGGCATCGGCGCAAACGAAACTAGTTTTCTTAAAGGCAGCAACCGCTTCCTGTTTGGCGCTGGCCCGGGCGGCCGCACCCACGTCTCGGCCTTCCTCGCGACCCTGCATCGTCCGTCGCCAAAGTTCGCGAAACGCGTTGTAACGGGCGGCAAGTGCATTGTAGCGATAGCGATGGGCGAAACTCATCGACCGGTCATCACCCAAACGTTTGATCAGAGTCTCCACTCGCCCCTTGGTATCGTAAGGCGGACGCTTGGTGGCTCCGTTGAAAAACTGATCAAATTCAATCTTCAGACGGCGAATGTCTTCCTCGAGCCGCGTCAACATCTCATCGGGAGTAGGCTCATACTCGCCGACTGCATACTTGCTCTTATTATTAGCTCTTAATTGTGTACGGAAAAGTTTGTTATTGCCTTGGGCCACTGAGTGATTCTCCTTACGAGGCGGGAACGGATGAGCGGAAGTTGCGCGGGGAAAAGACTATGCGCAGCTAACCGAGTCTAGGGGTTAGAAAAGCTCGGTGTCAACAACTACTTCTAAAACCCTGTAGTTAACGGCTTACGGTCGCGAAGATTGAGCTTTGCCGGTGGAGCACTCACCAGTTATTCTACAAACCGCGCGTTTACTCTACCCATGACTAGCCCAACCGCTTCAAAAATCAACTTGCGAGGCCTTCCCTCAGTTGATCAACTGCTTCGCACTGATGTGGCCGCAGACCTCCAGGGCCGCGTGGGTCTCAAACACCTGACGGCAATGGCGCGCGGCGTCACAGAGGCAATGAGGGCGGAGGCACAATCCACCGGTTTCAGCGACTATTCAAAAGAGAACTTGTTCGCAGTTGCGGTGCACCGGCTCGAAGAAATCGGCCGCCACGCAGCGTTTGCCGGCGTTCGCCGGGTAATCAACGCCACCGGCGTCATTCTGCATACAAACCTGGGCCGCGCGCCCCTTTCGGCAGCGGCGCGCACCGCGGTAAACGAAGCGGCCGGATACTGCACGCTTGAATACGATGCGACGACGGGCGCTCGCGGGAAACGCGGGGGTTACGCCGAAGAATTGCTCACGCATTTAACTGGCGCTGAAGCGGCCCTTGTAGTCAACAATTGCGCGGCGGCGGCTTTGTTAATTTTGACAGTGCTGGCAGGTGATGGCGAAACAATCGTTTCGCGCGGCGAACTGGTGGAAATTGGGGGAGATTTTCGGGTGCCTGACGTGATGGCAAACTCCCAGACGCAGATGGTCGAGGTTGGTACAACAAATCGAACGAGCCTCGAAGACTATCGCCAGGCACTCAACGATCACACCCGCATGATCATGCGAGTGCATCCTTCAAATTATCGCGTCGTGGGATTCACGGCGACCCCGGAATTAGATCAACTTGCCTCGCTCGCACACGAAGCTGGTCTGCTCTTGTATGAAGACGCCGGGTCAGGGGTGCTTGGTGATTTAAGTGAATATGGCCTCGGCGATGAACCTCGGATCAGTCAGTCCGTCGCCGCCGGCGTCGACGTGATTTCATTTAGTGGGGATAAACTCCTCGGCGCCACGCAAGCGGGTCTGATCGTGGGCCGCCGTGAAATCATTGATCGACTGCGCAAGCATTCCATGTATCGGGCGCTACGCGTCGATAAACTATGCCTGGCCGCACTGGAAGCGACGCTTGAGTCGCATCGACGTGATGCAATTGAAGAGATACCTGCGCTACGAATGCTCGCGATAGATGCCGGAACGCTGGAAAAAAGGGCCGGAGAGTTCCACGCCAAGTTTTTCAAGAATACGGCCGAGGCGTTGACAATCACGATGGTCCCCGGCGAATCGGCCGTCGGCGGAGGGTCTGGTCCTGCTGTCCGCCTTGGAACGACGCTGATTGCTCTGAAACACGAAACCTTCACCGCCCGCGAGATTGAAGAGAGCCTGCGGCGTTCTTCGCCTCCAATCATCGCCCGCATCAGTGATGATCTCGTGTTGCTTGATCTACGGACGGTTGAACCTGGCGACGAAGCTGACTTGTTTGAGGCAGTCGCAGCCCTGGACTCCGTAGCCACCTAGCGGCAGTTTGTCCGAAGTGCGCCTGATCTGGCCCGGAATCGCTATTGCTGACTTTGCGCCACCCAACTACCAGCGGTTTTTATTAGAATAATCGAGCCCCCAGCGTGTATACTCCCTATGCTTTTGCATTCCCAGCAAGAGTCCACATTCAACCACCCATCGTCTAGCCTCAGTTTTTCAAATTTTTCCGGCCCACTTTTGCAGTCTTGGCACGTTTCCCTTATTTAAAACCCTTCATGATTTCGTTCGCCGCAGGTGCGGCGGCGGCGGGCGTTAGCTCTGCCTTGTGGCTGCTCGGCCTTCTGGCGCCACTCCAAAAAGCGTTTGTCGTTTTCCCAAAGAACAAAGACCTTTTCCTGATCAGCCCGAATGCCTGGGTTGGCGTGGGACTAATCCTGATTGTCGCTATCTCGGTGGCGGTTGACGTCAATCGATTTGGCGGCCGACGCGCTTTTCCTTACCTCGGCGGCGGCTTTCTGGGCCTCGCCGCGCTCAGCCTATTCGCATCCTCGTTTCTCTCAGTCGACATTCTATTTGCGCCGATCGCGTTGGCCGCTTGTGTTGCCGCAGTGGCTGTTCAAGTGACACGATTGCGCGAACGTGATCGTCAACTGTCGGAAAAGCTAATCGCATCTTCGGACAGATTTGAGACGCTCAAAACTGATGACGGCGAACATCGTTTGCTGAGCGGACTGAAACTCCTCGAGACCGTTCTCTCCCCGACCGAAGCCGTAGTCTTCCGTCGAGATGGTGACGGCCATCTTGTTTCTTCAGCACGCCTTCGTTCGAACGGATCGAATTTGCCTGAAGCCGGACGTAACTCCGCGTGGCGCGGCGGCGTGAGTCTATGCGAGCGTTCGATGGCGGCCGGCGAAATCATTATCGAAAGAGCCGACCAGAACGCCATGGGCGACTCAGGCGCAAACATTGCCGTCCCCTTGCGTCACGAAGACCGCACTGCGGGTGCGCTGCTTGTTCGTGTTTCGAAAGAGTTTGATGAAGGTGACCGCGCGCTCCTGACTGCGGTCGGCGGACAGATGGCCCGCAACCTGCAACGTCAGGAGGCCCACGCGATCCCTGGCAGGATCAAGCCGCTGGCCTTCTTTTCAGCCAGGGCAGCGCGGCAAAAACTGCAGTCGCTGTTTGTACTCAAGGGTGCGTT
>JANLZV010000191.1:0-2876 GCA_031366425.1 Pyrinomonadaceae bacterium
CCTTTGGTGACCTTGTATGCGCCATCGTAGGCAGCCACTTCTTCGCCCATCAGGAAAACGTTCTCATCGCGCTGCATCTCTTCGCGCAATGCCTGATTCAGAGCTTCTCGCATTGTAACTACTGCCATTCGCGTTTTACCTTTTCACTCTAACCGCGTCCCGGAATTATCGGGTTCGCATAAACGTCGGTGGCCAACTCTTCTAAGTCGGGAAGAGGACTATCTTCGGCGAATTGCAGAGCCCGTTGGACCTGCTCGCTCACTTCAGTTTCGATCGTTTCAAACTCCGCGTCGTTCAAAACGCCTTCTTCTTTCAAGCTCGCACGAAACAGCTTGATCGGATCCCGTTCCTGATGAAGCTCGATCTCCGCTCTGGTGCGGTAGTTTCCCGGGTCAGACATCGAGTGGCCCATAAACCGGTAGGTGCGTATTTCCAGCAGCGTCGGCAAATAATCCTTCCGAGCCCGCTCGACGGCCCGCAAGGTCGCCTCCCGCACAGCCAGGACGTCCATCCCGTCAACAAACTCCGCCGCCATCTCGTAAGCATCGCCCTTGCGCGCGATGTCTTGCAGAGACATGGCCCGCTTGAGCGAGGTCCCCATTCCGTATTGATTGTTTTCGCAGATGTAGATGCAGGGAAGCTTCCAGAGTTGCGCCATGTTGAGCGACTCGTGAAACGCTCCCTGGTTGACCGCCGCTTCGCCGAAGAAGCAAAGCGTTACCTGATTCGTTCCTTTGTACTTAGTCGCAAACGCTACTCCGGTGGCGAGTGGAATTTGACCGCCGACAATGCCGTGTCCGCCAAGAAAGTTTACCTCGGTGTCGAACATGTGCATCGAACCGCCCTTGCCCTTCGAGCAACCGCCGGCTTTGCCGTAAAGCTCGGCCATGACTGACTCCGGAGTCATGCCCTTGGCGATGGCATGTGCGTGTTCACGATAACTGGTGAGCACATAGTCGTCTTTGCGAATGGCGGACAACGCTCCAATCGCAACTGCTTCCTGTCCAATATAAAGATGACAGAAGCCACCGATCTTTCCGCTGCTGTAAGCTTCGGCCGCCTTCTCTTCGAAACGGCGGGCCAAAAGCATCTGGTGATAAATGTGGACCAGCGTTTCGTGGTCGATGTCTGCGAGACGGCTTTTTTGCGCCTGAATGGCCTCGCGGCCGTCCTGGTCCATTGCCGCAGTCTTCGTGGCTTCGACCGGTTCTGGGTCCATGACACCGACGCTCTTGTTGTCCACTGACTGAGGAGTTGGACCTGGTCTTTGCTTCTTCATGTCGTAGTTGCGGCTTAAGGCTCAGCGGTCGTTCGACTAATGAACCGCCATTTCGTGGCGGTTGATAGAATAATTCGGAAAGGTTTAGCGTTAGTGAACGAGGGGATTATACGCGAGGTCTGCAATTGCGCGCAAAACCGCAGTGATCAGGCGACTTAACTATTGATTGGATACTAGCGCTCGGCTGAGCCAGCAAGCAGCAAAAGGCGCACACCGTTTCAAAAAGCAGTGCGCGCCGTATCTCCCGAAGCGCGGGCGACTATCTAAACGCGTCGATTGAATTGGTAGGAGTGTTGGTGAGCGTCAACACCGTCTTGCGCGAATGCTTGTTGTCCTGCATCCCTTTTGCTGCCGCCGTTAACAACTCTTCAGTGGTCTCGCCGTCGGTCGGAAAACTCGCTACTCCCATGCTGATTCCCACCCGAATCAAGGTGCCAGGACGCACTGAAAATTGCTGCGACTCGACCGCATTCCGAATTCGTTCGCCGACAATCACCGCCATATTAGTTGAAGCCATTGGCATGATGGCCACAAACTCGTCACCCGCGTAGCGCGTCAAGATGTCCATCTGACGTAGTTCTTTTCGAATCACCGCAGCAATGCTCGCCAACACTCGATCGCCAATTGCGTGTCCGTATTGATCGTTAATTCCCTTGAAGTCGTCTACGTCCATGCTGACCACCGCGAGCGACTCGTTGCCCATGCGTTGACACTCGGCGATGCGTTGCTCGAGCATCATGTAGAAGCCGCGCGCGTTCGGGAGTTCGGTCAACGGGTCAACGAGGGCGCTCTCCTTGGTCTTCTCGAAAGTGAGGGCGTTGTTGAGTGCGCTCGATGCATGTTGGCAAACTGACTCCAACAACCGCACGTGCTCGGTGGAATATGAAGTACGGCTCTTGGAATAGAGCGTGATCGCCCCAAAGGCTCCGTCCTCTCGCAACAGAGGCGAAACCAACGTGCCGCGATACGATTTTGATAAGTCGTCAGGGAGTCCCACCAGGTCTAACTCAGGTGAAGCGCTACTCATCGAACGAGCGTTGGCAATTACCCAACCGGTGATGCCGTCGCCGACAGTCATCCGCCTGTGGCTGAACAATTCTGCCTCTTCTCCCGCAGCATGCAACGCCACGGCTTTGCCCGACTTTTCGTCCACCGTGAAAATGACGCAGGTGTCGAAGGGGACGATCGAACGAAGCTTGTTTGCCACGAGCGTGACGGTGTCGTTTACATTTAGAGAGGAACCGATGGTTTGAGCAATCTCGTGAAGCGCGAAAACTTCCCGTTGGGCTTCACTGATGGATCTAAAACCGGAATCGTCGTGGGCGGTGCCGATCTTGTCAGACGCGAGGCCAGCATCAGGTTTCGTCTGGGTTTCATAGTCATGAGTGGGAATTTCAGACGTTACCTGCTCCTGAATATCTTCCGCATCAATAACGTCAGCTACGCGAACTTCAGCAGAAGAAGATTGTGTTCCTTCATTCAAATCGCCACTGGCACAGATGTGCGAGTGCTCATCAATAATTCCGCAAGTGAGGTTTTTTCCTGTTGCATCTACAACTTCTGAACCGACATCAGAAAGATTCTTTCCGATCTTTTG
>JANLZV010000200.1:0-9510 GCA_031366425.1 Pyrinomonadaceae bacterium
TACTAAGTTGCGCCCAGTTGCAATCGGGCTCTTTGTCGTGGGCGTTTTGATGCTGATCGCAGGCATCGCCAAGTTTCTGCCTGGCGGAGTCGGCACTGGTCTCGCTTTCGCCTTTTTTGGAGCACTGCTTTTTGGGCTTAGCTTTATTCGTTTACCTGTTCCAGACAGCGAAGAAGCGATGTCGGGACCGCAAAAGGTGTTGGGTATGTTTTATGAGCCCACCCGGGTTTTTAAAAACCTGCGCTCGCATCCATATTGGTTGGCAGCCTTCCTCGTCATCGGCATCGTTAACCTCGTTTACGCGACGGCCTTCATACAGCGATTGACTCCGGAACGCATCGTCGAGTTTACGATGGAGAAGCTCGAAGCGAGTCCGATCAAGCCGCCACCCGAAGCGATGGAGAAGGCGAAAGACGATGCGATGCAACAGGCAAAGCAGCCAATCCAACGCGTCCAAACAGCGGCGAAGGGTTTTGTCGGGCTCTTCGTTTTCGGCTGCATGGTAGCGGGCCTTTGTCTGCTAGGCGTGCTCGCGTTTGGCGGCCGGATGAATTTCTGGCAGGCGTTTGCCGCAGTGCTTTATTCGTATGTGCCGGTCACCGTGATCTCGAAACTATTGAGCCTCGTGATTCTTTTCATCAAGTCACCTGACGACATACATCCGATCCTGAATCAAGAGACGCTGGTCCAGGACAATCTGGGCGTGCTCTTCAGTCCAGGCGAACACCCGGCACTATTCGTGCTGGCTTCTGCGATCGGGGTGCTATCACTGTACGGGCTGTGGCTTAAGGCCAAGGGCTTGTCTAACGCGGGCTACAAAGTCAGTTCCAGCGCCGGTTGGGGAGTTGCGATCACGCTCTGGGTATTGAGTGTAATCTTTGGGATGATCTTCGCGACGCTCTTCTCGAGCTTTATTTCGTAGGACTTTTTGTAAACGCAAACTTAGTAGGACAGGCATTCTTGCCTGTCCTTTTTTTAAGTGCTTAGGACCGACTGGCGTGTCTGTCTTACTCGTAGCGGAGTGATTCAATCGGATCGAGCCGAGCTGCTTTCCAAGCTGGCCAGATCCCGAAGATCAAACCAATCCCGACACTCGCGATGAATCCTCCGACGGGTGCCCAGAGGGGCACGTAAGAAGGCATAATCAACCGCAGCAGAAATGTCAGCAGCCATCCGATTGATAGTCCCACCAGCCCGCCTATCCCGGTGAGGGTCGCAGCCTCGATCAAAAACTGCCAGAGAATGTCGCTCCGCTTGGCGCCGATCGCCTTGCGAACGCCAATCTCTCGGGTGCGTTCAGTCACTGAGACCAGCATGATATTCATCACCCCGATGCCGCCCACCATCAGCCCCACCGAAGAAATGACCACCATAGCGATGGCCAGTCCGGCGGTAATCGAGCGGAAGTTATCGAGAATGCTTTCCGCGGTTTCCATGCCGAAATTGTCCGGCGCGGCAAACGCCACTTGTCGTCTTACACGCAGCATATCTCGCGCCTGATCTTTGGCCTCATCCATCATTCCTGATCTACCGACGGCGAGGATGAAGATGTCGTCGGCATTTGGCTTCAGCTTTTTCGCCACGGAGAAGGGTAGATAGATCACGTTGTTCTGATCGTCGCTGCCACCTCCGCCGAGAAACTGGTCCCGCTTTTCCAGCACGCCGACGACCCGAAAGTCATCGGAGCCGATCTTGATCGTTTGGTCCACCGGAGAACCGAAAGGGAAGAAATCGTCGGCGACTTTGGAACCAATAACGCAGACATCCTGCTTAGTGTCGTTCTCAGACTGATTGAAGAACCGTCCCTCCGTCACGATTTGAGTTCCAGCCCGTTCAAATTCCGGTAGCGTTCCCTGCAAGGCCACGCTGGCGGTGGTTTTGCCATTACCCGACACTAAAAGCTTCTGGCCAAAGAAATTATTGGTAATGTCGAGGAAGGGAACTGAAATTTCAATCGCGGGCAGAGTGGAGAGAGCAATGGCGTCGTCGTAAGTCAATTCTTTGCGCATGCGCTCTTCGCGTGAAAGCCGGCCGACATGTATACCCGGATTGTATTTGCTGATGAAGATTGATCGAGTGCCGAAGGATTCGACCTCTTTCTTCACGGAGACGTCGATACCGCTAATGATGGAGGCAATCAGCATCACGGTGATCACCCCGATGACGACGCCAAACACCGTAAGAAACGAGCGGAGTTTGTTGCCGAGCAGGGTCGACATCGCCATCTTCAAGTTCTCGTAAATGTCGCCACGAATAATGCTCATAACTGATCAATCCCTGATTAGTCTGCTCTAAGTGCCTCAATCGGATCCAGCCGCGCGGCTTTCCATGCCGGAAACACCCCGGCCATCACTCCCACCAGCATTGAGACCCCGACCGCTATCACAACTGCGCCAATAGATAGAAACGTCGGGAAGAAAAGCGCTGTCAGCACCCGACCGATTATCCAGGCAACGCTGACTCCGACTGCTCCGCCAATGGCCGAAAGCGTCACCGCTTCCACGAGAAACTGTTTCAGGATATCCATCTGGCGCGCGCCGAGAGATTTTCTGATTCCTATCTCTTTCGTTCGCTCGGTAACAGACACCAGCATGATATTCATGATCACAATGGCGCCGACCAACAAGGCTATGCTCGGCACTGCTATCGCCACGAGAAAGATCGTTCCGAATAAACGGTCGCGTAATCCAGTGATCGCGTCGGGGGTGACGATGCCAAAGCTGTCCTTCTCGTCTGCCCGCAGTTTCCGCCGGACGCGCATCAGGAACCGAGCCTCGTCAACCGCATCATTAAACTGGCCATCTGTTTTTGAGGTAGCCACGAAGTAGAGTGAGCGTTGCCGAATCAACCCGCCAAAGTTATTCGCATAGGTCTTAAGGGGCACGACTATGAAATTGTCCTGCGGGATGCCGAAAACAGTTCCGCGCGCGGCCTCAACCCCGATGACGCGGTAGGGCAACCCCGCAATGGTTATTTCCTGGCCCACTGGGCTGCCAACTGGAAATAGCTTCGTGGCGACGTCGGCACCCAGATAAGCGACGCGCTGAGCGGCGTCGTTTTCCGGATTAACGATAAACCGTCCCTCGGCGATGTCGCGGTTCTCAATGTCGGCGATGAGGGCGGTCGCACCGGAAACAGGAACATCTTCGAGTAGTTGATCGCCGCGCTTGATTTCGGATGCGGTGCCACGGGCCCTCGCGCCCAACTTGCCGATCAACGTACCTCTCTCTTCAAGGTACTCAAAGTCTTCCAACGTCAGATCTTTGTTGCGTCGCTGGGCAGCGGCGATGGTGTCGGTATCTTTGAAGTCCTCGAGCGGATTAAACCGCTGGACGGTAAATGACTTGGCGCCGATCCCGGCAATTTTTTCGTCAACGTAAGTATTGAAGCCCTGAATTAGGGAATAGACCACAACGACGGCCATGACGCCGATGATCATGCCGAGCAGGGTGAGGGCTGAGCGCAATTTATGCGCCCAAATCGCAGCAATTGCCAACTTGAGAGTTTCGACGAATTTCACGGTTCAGCTAGTACGGCCCGGGCATGAATTTGGTTGCAAGGGCAAACTGCTCGTCTGCCAATCTCGCAAGTAACTATTCCCAGCGGAGAGCCTCGATGGGATCGAGCCGGGCGGCTTTCCAGGCCGGCCAAAGTCCAAAGACTATCCCTACGGCCGCGGAAATACCAATGCCGACCGCGATGGCCCATAACGGAACGTAGGCGGGCAACGGAGAATAACGATTGATCAGAAAGGCCAGCAGTTCGCCGACCGCAAGTCCGGCGAGTCCTCCGATCGCAGTTAGCACGACCGCTTCGATCAGAAACTGCGAAAGGATATTAAACCGGGTAGCGCCGACTGCTTTGCGGACGCCAATCTCCTTGGTGCGTTCGGTGACGGAGACGAGCATGATATTCATCACGCCAATGCCGCCAATCATGAGGGCCACAAAGGAAATGGCAGTCAGCACGAGCGCAGTGGCGCCGGTTAGTTGATTGTAGATATCGAGCAGAGAATCCTGTGAAGAAATACCGAAGTCGTTTTTTGCGTCAAGCGGCACGCGGCGCCTTCGCCGCAGGATGTCAGTAATCTCGTCGATAGCAGGCTTGACGTAGGCGCGCGACTTCGGTCGCACGATGATAAAGAAGACCACTTCCGGAAAGGGGCGATCCGGGTAGTACTTATCGAAGGTGCTGACGGGAATAAAGATGGAGTTATCGCGCGACTGTCCGAAAAAATTACCGAGCGGTTCCATCACCCCGATCACAAAGTAAGGGTTACCATTAATTCGCACTTCTTTCTCGAGTGGATCTTCATAGGGAAAGAGTGCGCGCACTACGTCGACGCCGATGATGCAAACATTCTCGCGATTGTCCATGTCGATGTCTTTGATGAAACGACCGCGCGCGACAAATTGCGAATGGACAAACTCATAGTAGGGCGTTACGCCGAGCAGGATTGGGGTGTCTGTCTGCTTGCTTTGATAACGGGCCGTGGCGGCGATCAGACGATGAATTGGCGAGACTCCAGCGATCGAAGGCGCTTCGCGACGCAGTGCTTCCGCGTCGTCCATATTCAGATCCTTGCGATGAATCTCCTCAGGTCCCGGCGGTCGGCCGAACCCTGGATCAAACTTTGACACGAAGATGGTGTTAGACCCGAGCGACTCCACCTGATCGGCAAACGCCTTGTTCAGTCCCTGGATGATCGAGACCATGAAAATGATCGTGATTACACCCACGCTCACGCCGAGGATGGTGAGCGACGAGCGCAGCTTGTTAGCGCGCAGCGTGTCGATCGCCATCAGGGATGATTCTTTTATGTCGTCGAGGCGCATCGAAGCAGTCTCCAGTCACCAGTTAGCAGTCGCAGTCAAGCATTCAGCAAGCAGCAGTCAGCCAGCGCTAAGAAGAATCGCAGAACTTAAAGTCACGCTCATCAGACTGCCGACTGATGACTGCCGACTGGCGACTGATGACTGATGCCTGCCGGCTATTCAGCGCGCAGTGCTTCAATCGGGTCGAGTCTCGCCGCGCGCCACGCGGGCCACAGACCACTAACAATCCCAACTAATGACGAGACGCCGACACCCAGCACCGCCGAACCCACGCTCATCAGCAGTGGGAAACCGATCAACGCAGCTATCAGGTAAGCGAGACCAAATCCGGTCAGCACTCCAATCGCACCGCCGATGGCCGTTACTGCCACAGCTTCAATCAAAAACTGGGTAAGAATATCTTTGCGTCTCGCTCCCAGAGCCTTGCGAATGCCGATCTCTTTCGTGCGTTCAGTCACGGAGACCAGCATGATGTTCATCACCACGATCCCACCGACCACGAGGGAAATAGCAGCGACGCCGATCGTAACCAGATAAATGTTGGAAGTTGCTTTGCCGTACAGGTCCAGAAACACGTCCTGCGTCTCCAGAGAAAACCCTTCATCGTCGTCGGGACTTCCGGCAGTGTGGCCTCGTCGATTGCGCATGATCGTCCGCACCTGATCTTCGGCTGCTTCAAGCTGTTCCGCCCCCGAAACCTGAATCATGACGACGATCGAATCACGCGCTCCGTAGAGCTTCTGATAGGTCGAGTAGGGGATGTAGGCGACGCTGTCGCGTGAGGCGCCGAAGATCGATCCGAGCGGCTCGAGCACACCGAGTATTTGAAACGGGCGGCCGGCAATTTTGATCTCCTGGCCCAGGACCTGATCGGTCGACCTGCCCCCAAATAGATTCGTCACCACGTCGGATCCGACCACGCAGATCTCATGACCGGATGATCCTTCGGCTTCGGTCCAAATGCGTCCCACGTCGAGCGAGCGGCCATCAACATCAAACATGGCCGTGGGCGTCACTCCGCGCATGGTAAAGTTTTCCATCTTCTGATCGCCGCGTTTGACCGTCTCGCGGGCATTCGCCGCGACCCCCACCCGCCAACAGGAAGTGCACAGACGCGAGATCGCTTCCGCGTCTTCGTCGGTTACGTTTTTGCGTTTATTAAACTTTACGAAGTCTTCGCGCGACCTGATGATTTGCGGTCGCTTGGAAATGCTGAAAACCGTGGAGCCTTGCGAGGAGAAAGTGCTTGCTACTTTGTTGTCGAGGCCCTGGATGATGGTCACCACGGCAATCACCGCTGCGACGCCCACCACAATTCCCACGAGCGTTAGCGCGGTGCGCAGCTTGTTTGCGCGCAAGCTGGCGCCGGCGACCAGGAACGCTTCCCACAGGGCCGTGATGCGAAAGAACGAGAGGCGGCCACGCTTGGGCTTCGGTGCTTCGGCGAAGGCGTTCCGCTGACTGGTGTCACCAGGCGTCATCTGGTTCACATGCCTCCGTGAGCAGCTATCTGATTTTTTCGTCTTTTTCGATTAGGCCATCGCGAATCGAAATCACGCGATGCGCGCGGGCGGCGATGTCCGGCTCGTGGGTCACGACAATGATCGTGTTGCCTTCGCCGTGCAATCGTTCGAAGAGATCCATGATCTCCATGCTCGTGTGGGTGTCGAGCGCGCCGGTTGGTTCGTCGGCCAGCAAGATCGACGGATGGTTAACCAGGGCGCGAGCAATCGCGACGCGCTGGCGTTGGCCGCCCGAAAGTTCATTTGGACGATGCAACATGCGGTCGGTCAGGTCTACGGCGCTCAGCGCTTTTTCAGCCATCTCACGACGCTGCGAAGAGCTGACGCCGCCATAAATCAGTGGTAGTTCGACGTTGTGCAACGCCGTGGCTCGAGCGAGCAGGTTGAAGGTCTGAAAAACGAAACCCACTTCCTGATTACGAATCCGCGCGAGCTCGTCGTCGTCCATTTCGGACACGTTCTTGGCATTCAGCCAATACTCGCCTTTGGAGGGCGTGTCGAGGCAGCCGATTAGATTCATCAGAGTCGACTTGCCCGAACCTGATGGGCCAATGATGGCGATGTACTCGCCCTTGGGAATATCAAATGAGACGCCATGAAGTGCGTGCACTTCTTCAGAACCCATCTGATAGGTTTTCCAAATCTCGCGCATTGAGATGAGCGAGCCGGCGTCGTGCGTGCCGACGGCCTCTCCCGGCAAGACAGCGGCAGCCGTCGGCGATGTCAGAGTGGCGTCGCTCATTTACTTGTTCTCGTTTCCGTTAGCGGCTTCCGCTTTTTTGGTTTGGCGCTTTACGTTGGAACCATCTTTGAGCGTTTTCAAGACCCGGCTGGGACCGCGGACGATTTCCATGCCCGACTTCACGCCGCTGGTTACTTCGATGTCGGCTTCGCCAGTGATTCCAGTCGTCACCTCAATGAACCTGACCTTGCTTCCTTCCAGCGCGTAAACACCCTTCACACTCTTTGGCTTTTCACCCGTGGATGGCGTTGGGACTGAACCGGCGATGGGCGAAGGCGACGCCGACGGAGCTTTTTCGACAATTGCTTCGAGCGGCACGGCAATCACATTGTTTTTAGTCTTCGTGGTGATCGTGGCGGTCGCGCTCATGCCCGGACGCAAGCCGTTGCGCAGCTCATCCGGCATGTCGCGCAGTTCGACAGTCACCTTGAATTCCTTGGCTTCCTGGACGTTGACGCGATTCGAAAGTCCGCCCTGAGTGTCCGACTTTGACACCGCGAGAGGATTCTTCTGCGTCACAACTGCCGTCAGTTCCTTATCGCCCAGCGCATCGACTTTGACCTTCGCCTGTTGCCCCACTTCAACGTTTGAAATTTCCGTTTCGTCGACATTAACTTCCACATTGATTGTGGACATGTCGGCGATAGTCATCAGCGGCGTGGTCGATAGACCAGCAACAGCGTATTCACCAACGCGCGTCGGGATGTCGGCAACTACGCCGTTGAGCGGTGATAGTTGAGTGGCCTTGGAGCGCTGGCTCGACTGGCCGCGCAGCAACGCCTGCTGCTGGTTTGCTCGCATTTCTGACGACCTGATTCCGGTCCTGGCTTCCTGGACGGTCAGCCGTTGTTGGTTGGCCCGCTCCTGGGCTTCCTTCACCGAAATTCTTTGCGAATCGAGGTTCGCTCTCGCCGTCTGCAAGGCAATCTTCGCTTGCTCGAACCGATCGCGCGCGGCGTCATACTCAGAGCGCGAGGCCACTCCGGCCTCGATCAGATCGCTGTTTCGTTTCAGTTCTCGTTGGGCCGTGTTCAGATCGACTTGGGCGCGATCCACTTGTGTTTGCAGCGCGACTAGCTGCTGTCGTGCGGAGGACACTGACGATTCAGCCACGACCAATCCCTGCTGGGCGGAGGCAACTGCGTTGCGCGCACTTTGAATGTCGTTAAGAGATGCCTGGGTGGAAGCAAATTGGGCTTCCTGGCTCGACTGAAGCTGTGTGGGATCAACGCGCACGAGCGGTTTACCCTGGGTCACCTGATCGCCGGCGTTCACGTAGATTTCTTCAATTCGACCCGGCACTTCGCTCGTCAGTTTGATGTAACGAATAGGCCTAACCTCGCCCGAGGCGGTCACGGTTTGCCGCAGTTCCGGTCTTACTTCCAGCTTGATCGTCGTCACTTCGGATTCTTCTTTGCGGCTCGCAAAGACGCTGATGATGATGATCAGCCCGGCCAGGGCGGCGAACGACACGGCGATGATGATTTTCTTCTTTCGAGTTAGGGCCATAACAATCGTCCTTAGGTTCGAGGGATTAACTTCGGTTTATGCTGCCGGTAGACAATTCTAGACGAAAACGAGCGGATTTCGTTAACCAACCGGATTCGAGTAACTCTTACGTCAAAAAACGCCAAACAGTTTCAATAACCGGGTGCCGCCGGGCAAGTTAAGCGGGGGAGAATTTATAGCGGGCGCGATCGTTTCGAAGCTAAGATTGGCGGGGTGAATCGTTTCGCGTTAGAATGACCAGCCGTTCAAGGACTCAGTTAATAGCTTACAACTGTGGAATCCAACGTGTCGGTCGCGGCTCGCAAACTTCGGAAAACGATGATTACGTGCGAAAGGTGTAAAGCTGCAAACCTCGATGGCGGGCAGTATTGTGACGAGTGTGGAGCGCCTCTCCGCCCAAACGCACGCTCCAATTCGGGATCTGGAAAAGGTTCCGCGAATGGAGCGGTCGACGGAAGAAACGGGTCGCACGCCGCATCAAGCGCGCCTCCGTCGCCCGTGGCGGCTGGCAAAGGAGCCGCGGCTTTGAGTGTTTCCGCGACACCCAATTCAAATGAGAAGCCTCATGCGAAACTTGTGATCGAGCGCGGCAAGTCCGTCGGCAAACAGTTTCTGCTCAGTGTGGCGGAATCGCAGATTGGACGATGGGACGCTGACGGCGGAGTTTTCCCTGACGTGGACCTTGACTCTGACGATCCGGAAGCCAAGGTCTCACGCCGTCATGCGCAGATCATTTTGCAGGATGGAAAATACCTGCTTGAGGATTTGGGGTCGACTAACGGAACGTTTATTAACCGAGGTAAACGATTGGCGGTAGGAACGCGCCAGCCACTCAACGATGGCGATGAGATCATTGTGGGCAAAACGTTTCTGCGTTTCCAACTCATCAAGTAACCGATTG
>JANLZV010000219.1:0-3497 GCA_031366425.1 Pyrinomonadaceae bacterium
CGGCGCCGTGACCGCCACGGGCCATGCGCATTGGTGCCCGGCTAGTCCAACGATCATTTGCCGAATCGTACGATTCAAGGTTTGCGTAGGGTGTGCACGTGTCCCAACCTCCGGCAGCAAAGAGAGCGCCATCGATGACAACCAGGGCGACATCTCTTCGCGGCACTGAAATCGATCCCTTGTTTCTCCATTTGCCGGTGAAGACATATTCACTGCGGCTGGATGATGCGATCGGCGCGCTCCGGGCCGCGCGACGGTACAGAATGAACCCCGCAAGAACTGCTAAGCCGATCAAAGCGATCATTACACTCACTGAAGACCAGCGGCGCTTGATGGTGTTGAATGCTCGCTGACTAGCGGTTGTCTGAACCGTGACTCTCGCTCTGTCTTCGCCTGGCGGAAGAGTTGGAGTGCTGGTGTTATTCGCATACGGTCCCGCAACGTTTTGGTAGTCCGGTTTCGGCTTAAGAGTCCTCAAGTCACTCAGTAAATCCTCAGCGGACTGGTACCTCCGCTCACGATCTTTCTCAAGGGTTTTATTTACCGTGGCGATTAATTCGGCCGGAACATCTGACCGGTAATGAGTGAGTGGAGGAACGTCCTGTTTGACGATCGATTCGATCAGACTCGGAATGTCGTTGTCGTCGAAGGGTACGCGCCCCGCGATCATCTCGTAAAGCATCACGCCCAGACTGAAAATATCGCTACGCGCATCTACGCGCAGGCCGCGCGCCTGCTCAGGCGACATGTAGCGTACCGTGCCCATCAAAAGCGCGGAAGAAATGTTTGCGTGGCTGGCCGCTGACAGATCAACGCTTTGCCCGCCCGCCATCCCAGCCGGTTCTGCCAGTTTCGCCAGGCCAAAGTCGAGCACCTTCACGTAACCGTCGGGACGCAGCATGACGTTTTCCGGCTTGATGTCGCGGTGAACGATTCCCGCCTTATGCGCCGCCGTTAAAGCGCTCGCAGTCTGAATGACGACGTCGAGGGCTTGCTTCACGTCGAGACCCTGACGGGCAATCAGCTCGCGAATGGTTTTGCCTTCGACGAATTCAGTGACGATAAATTGCAGCCCTTCGAAACTGCCCCACTGATAAATGGTGAGAATGTTTGGATGATTAAGGGCCGAGGCGGCTTGAGCTTCGTTTTGAAAACGCCGCAGTCGATCCTGGTCGCGCGTGTACTCGACCGGCAAAAGTTTCAGCGCCACGCGACGATTGAGAACCAGGTCCTGGGCCAGGTAGATCTCGCCCATGCCGCCGCGACCAATCGCATCAATGATCCGGTAATCGCCGATCGTCTGACCGGGATGAAGCTGAGGTTGATCCTGCGAGACGACGAAGGGGGCAGCCAATTCCAGGGCTGGTTCGTCGAGAAAACTCCAGCCGTCCGCGTCCGATCTGAGCAAGGACTCAATTTCTTCTTGCAGGACTGAATCGCCGCTGCAGGCTTGAGCGATGAAATCGGTGCGTTGGCGTGGTTCGAGATCAATCGCCGCTTGAAACAGCCGGTTCAATTCTTCCCAGCGGTCAGGATTGATCTCGGAGATATTGAAGTGCATCTTCTCGGCCGGAGTATTAGCCCTTAAAAGTGTAGCGAGAAACCAGAGTAGATAGGGTCATCCTGAAATCTCAAGATTCAGCCACGCCTTTGCCGCACGCCACTCGCGCTTAACTGTGATGGGGGAAACCTTGATCACTTCGGCGATTTCATCAACGGTAAGCCCGCCAAAGAACCTCAGTTCCACGATCTTGCTTTTGCGGGCATCTACCACAGCGAGATTGGTGAGCGCTTCATCGAGCGCAAGAAACTCAGCCGCCCGCTGCTCGCCGACGATAGCGACATCATCGAAAGCCAGGTGCTGCGCTCCCGCACCTCGCTTTTCGTAGCGATGGCTGCGCGCATGATCGATCAGAATGTGACGCATCACCTGGGCGGCGACAGCAAAGAAATGAGCGCGGTCCTGCCATTCAACGCCTTTCTGATTTACCAGCCGCAAGTATGCCTCGTTAATTAACGCCGAAGTTTGTAGCGTGTGGACCGCCGCTTCTCGCCGCATGTATTTGCGAGCCAGCCGCCGCAATTCTGGATAGACCAGCGGGATCAACTGATCGAGCGCGGTCTTGTCGCCCCCGCTCCATTTCAGCAAAAGCTCAGTGATTTCCTGTGAAATGGTGGTCATGAACTACTGGGCAGTCAGCGACGAATAGGTTGGCTAAAGAGAAAAAACTCAACGGGTGCGCGCGTTTGGAAATTAAAAATCGGCCGGATGATACCAAGCTTCAAAACTTCTCGCTATAGCGAGTAAAGGCGAATAGGAAGGCGGCGAACGCAGACCATCCGCGTTTCGAATCGACCCCCCGTATCAGAAAACTGGCTCGTCTGAGCGAGTCGGACGCGAAGTAGCTATTCACGAGATCACCCGAACGACTGGCTCATTCGAGAGCAAAAGGATTCTTCAAAATGAAAAACACTTATAGAGCCATCTCTGTCTGCACTTCTCTGATTCTTGTTCTGTCGGCGGCGATTTTAATCGGCAATCGAGCCTCAGCCAGTGGCTCATGGACGACTAAGGCCCCTATGCCCGAGGCCCGTGAACAATCGGGCTCGGCCACATACGGCGGCTTGCTCTACACCTTTGGCGGCGGTTTAAGCAGCGTACCGCAGGTTTACGATCCGGTCTCGGATAGCTGGTCCACCCGCGCGGCGGACTCCAGCGCTCGCTGCGACTCAGCCGTCCTTGTATACAACGGCAAGATTCACGTGATCGGCGGATGGATTAATTGTGATTTCAACAGTCCCACGACTGTGCACAGAATTTACGACCCAGTCACAGATACGTGGTCTGGCGCGGCCTCAACACTGGTGTCGCGGGGAGAAACTGCTTACGGATTGATCGGTGGAAAGTTCTATCTCACCGGCGGTGGCGCATCCTTTCCCGGCGCATTCAATCAAACAGAGATTTACGATCCGTTGACGGACAGCTGGTCCCTTGGCGCGCCCATTCCGATCGCGGTTCGTAAACCGGGAAGCGCCGTTATCGGCGGCAAACTTTACGTAGTGAGCGGACAAGATGCGGCCAATGTCTTCCGGACCGAAGTGCAGGTTTACGATCCCGTTAGCGACAGTTGGTCCCTTGCCGCGCCGATTCCGACACCGCGCAAGTCACCCCTAGTTGGCGTAATCGGCGGAAAAATGTACGCCGCAACCGGCCAGAACGGTTCGGAGCTTACTACGCTTGAGATCTACGACATCGCATCAAATTCATGGACCACGGGGCCGTCATCAACGACGCCACGCTGGCTCGGCGTCGGCGAAGTGATTGATTCCAAGTTCTACATTGCCGGCGGCCGGGTATTCCCTGGGAATGTTGACACGGCAAGTCTCGAGGTTTTCACTCCTGAAGCGACGGCGGTTCCGGATGTTGACGGTGACGGCGTTCCTGATGCCACGGACAATTGTCCACTCACTTCGAATCCGGATCAGGCGGATGCTGA
>JANLZV010000224.1:0-5010 GCA_031366425.1 Pyrinomonadaceae bacterium
TGAATGGGTAGTTCCATTCTTCCGCCGATTGTTGCCGCTGCTGCCACCCGAAGTTCATATCCTGATAACCAGCCGCACGATGCCGCCGGCGCCGTTTTGGCGCATGCGTTCAAAACAGACCCTTTCGGTGATTGAAGAGGAATCGTTGGGATTTACACGGCAGGAGGCAGT
The DNA here is from genome assembly GCA_031366425.1 of Pyrinomonadaceae bacterium. Classification (GTDB taxonomy): domain Bacteria; phylum Acidobacteriota; class Blastocatellia; order Pyrinomonadales; family Pyrinomonadaceae; genus PSRF01. The sequence goes on from JANLZV010000224.1 coordinate 172, forward strand.
CGAACTCTTTGAGAGTCACAAGCTTTCAAGCGAACAAGCCAATATTGCTCTGGATCACACACGCGGCCGTGCCGCTGCCCTTGCTCGATTCGCCGCTGTGCTTACCGGGTCAGCAGAGGAAGGGCTGCCGGAGCAGGTTCCTATAAAAATGAGAGTTGGTTGATAGCTCTACGCGCATCTTGCGTGTGATTGAGGGTGTGTGCTGGCGCCAGCAGTTACTTAGCGCCGGCCTCGAGGAAAAAAGTGGGTAGCATATCGCTAAGGCCAGATGCGGTCCCAAATCCCCTGGCGGGGTTGGCTGATGTTGGCTTGAAGCCAATGGGCCATGTTACTCTGCGCGGAAGCGAGACCAGCATCCAGAGGCCCAAGTCGATGGCAAAAACCCGGCAGGGGAGGCCCCTGCAAAGTTCGCCGGCTTCCCGCCCCGCACAGGTTGCCGGGGCCGACAACGCGGGCGGGCAGCCCAGTTTCTTTTTGCGCACGAAGTTGCTGCCGCCACGTCCTGCGCCGGAATTGCTTTCTCGCGCTCGCCTCACTGAACGACTGCTCGCAAATCTTGCAAATCCTGTTACGCTCGTCACCGCTAATGCCGGGTCTGGAAAGACCACCCTCGTAGCTGATTTCCTCCGCACACACCAGCGTCCATTTGTTTGGTATCAATTGGATCACACCGATGCTGATCCTTTTGTCTTCCTGGGTTACGTGACGTTTGGCATTCAGCAGGTTGTGCCTGGTTTCGGCGAGACGATGTTTTCTTATTTGCAGGAAACTACTGGGGAACTGGCCCAACACCCTGAACGCGCGGTTGACGTCTTATTAAACGAAGTCCTGGATCGAATTGACCAGCAACTGATACTGGTCCTCGACGACTATCATCATTTAGGACCAGACACAGCGGTACACGCTGTCCTTGATCGCCTGCTCGCCTATCTGCCCGACGTGCTGCACGTCGTCATCATCTCGCGTGAAATGCCGCCGCTGTCGCTGGCCCGATTGCGAACTCAGGCGCCGCATTCAGTTATCGATCGTCCGGATTTGTTGTTCACCGACGACGAGACGCAGGAACTGTTTCGCAAGGTTTTCGATCTGGAACTTACGCCCAAGCAGTTGTCGGAGTATCGCGAGCGCACCCACGGATGGATTACGGCGCTGCAGTTGGTGCGGCAGGTGGCCCACCGCGCAGTGACCAGCGCGCGTGCGGATCATCCCGAACCTCCTGATCTCGTGGACGTCTTGCGGCAGTCCGAGCGAAATATTTTTGACTATTTCGCCGAGGAAGTTTTTTCAGACGAGCAGGAAGAGCTGCAACAACTCCTGCTGCGAATGTCGATCATCGATCGGATTGACCTGGAAACGTGTGCCTCGCTTTTTGGAGGGATGAATTGCTCGAAAGTTCTGCCGAACCTGGTGCGTCGAAACGTGTTCATGACGGTCGCCAGTGACGAACGGGGCGAAGAATATCGGCTGCACCCGCTGTTTCAGAGTTTCCTGCGCCGGCGGCTCCGCAGCGAGTTGGGGCGCGCAGGCGTTTCAGCCGAGCACCAGCGCTGTGCCGCATATTTTCTGGAGCGACAATCTTGGGAACAAGCTGTCAGACATCTCGTTTCTGCCGACGACTTTTCTGGCGCGGCGAAAGTGATCGCGGAGAAAGGCGTCGAATGGATTTCCTCGGGAGCAATGGCTTCGCTCGCCTTGCTGGCCGATTCGATTCCGGCGCCGGCGCTCGAGTCGCACCCACGCGCTGTGGCGCATCGCGCGGAAGTAGCTCGCTTGCGGGGCGAGTATGAAGCGGCACAAACGACCTTTCACCGTGCCGCGACCCTGCTAAAACAGCAGGAGGACAAGGAAGGCGAAGCTGAGGCGCTTCATTCGCTGGCAACGCTGGCCCGGCGCAAGGGTGATCATCAGCTTGCTTTCACTTACCTTGATCGCGCACTCGAATTGGCCGATGCGAATTCCGCTGTGCGGACAAAGTGTGGAAACACGCGGGGCCTTTGCCTGGTGGCGATGGGTGAGTGGACTTCAGCAGAGCGAGAATTTCGCAGCGCTTTACAAGCAGCCGAAGAACAAAACGACGAGCACTACACTCGACTCATCGCCCATAATTTGGGCACTCCGGCTGGGATTCGTGGAGACTTTGGCGAGGCCCTGCGTTGGCTGCGACGCATGCTGCGCCGGGACCGGGATCGGCCAGGATCGCCAATGCCTCAGGAGGCCGTTGCTCACTTGAACATGGCCCGGTGCTATTTGTACCGCGGCGACTTCGAACTGTCTGAACAGCATCTCGATAACGCGCTGGAGCGCTGCCAGTTGTTCAATCTGGTCGCCGCTCGCGCGGAAACTTTTGAAACCTACGCCAATCTTTATCGGGAACGTGGCGACATTGAAAAAGCCAACGAGTACTACGAGCGTGCTGCACGTGCCTACGACGAGGCAGGGATAAATCTCGCCCGCACCGAGCTCTTTGAAGAGCGCGCTGTGCTGAGCATGCAGGTAGGCGACTTTAACTCGGCACGCCACCAAATCGACCGTCTCGTGGCTTCACGGCCGCTCGAAAAAGACAAGATGGGTTTCTACACGGCTTCGCTCACGCGCGGGCGGATCATGACCGCGCAGGGCGACTTTGAAGCTGCCCGTCGAGACCTCGCGGAAGCGCTGGAATACTTTCATTCGCACAGTCTCTATTACTACGAAGCTCAAGCCTGCGTCGCGATCGCGCGATGCGACCTGAAATCTAATGACGAGCTTAGGATGCTTGAGCATTTGAAGCGCGCCGTCGATCTCGCCGTCCGTTACGACTACGAATATTGGATCAAGCGTGAAGTACTGAACAACCTGGATCTGTTCTCGACCGAGGAGATTGCCGAACTCTTGCCGGCGGATTTGCGGGCCCAGGTTTCCGAGGCGCAGGCACCTCCGGAAAAACCGGTTGCAGTTCAGGTTGCCGAAATAGCGCTGACGAGCAAGCCGGTGACGGACCTCGCGTTGAATTTGCTCGGCCCGGTAGAGGTTGTTCGTGATCCTACGCGGCCGTTGGCTGTAGACGCCTGGACCACGCGTCGCTCGCGCGACATTCTGTGCTTCATCGCTTCAAGGCGTCACCACCGGGCTTCTAAAGATACAATCATCGACACTTTCTGGGGCGAAACAGATTTCGAGGTGGTTGAGAAGAATTTTCATCCAACCGTCTCGCACATACGAAAGGCGCTTAACAGTAATCAACCGCTCAAGCAGAATTTCATTTTGTATCGGGATGGCGACTACCAGTTGAACGCCGAGTATTCCTACCGAATTGATCTGGAGGATTTCGACCGGCTGCTGACTGAAGGCGAAAACGCCCGGCGCGCCCGGGATGTCGACAAATGCCTGGAAGCATATGAAGGCGCAATTGCGCTCTACCGCGGCGAATTCATGCAGGGCAGCTACGAACCCTGGGTGGAAGAGCAAAGGACGTATTACCGCGAGCAGTATCTGCGTTTGCTTGAGGCGCTCGCCGGAGTTGCCCAGAAAACTGGGGATTGGTCTAAGTCAATGCAACTCGCCCAACGCATCCTCCACGAGGACCAGTTTCGCGAGGACATTCATTGCCTGATTTTGCGCGCCCACGCCGCCTTAGGCAATCGTGGCGCGGTCAAAGATCACTACGAAGGGCTAAAAAGAATTTTGCAGGTGGAACTGGGGGTCGAACCAAGCGCGGAAACAAGGAAACTTTACGAAGAATTGAGGGGATAAGACCCTTGCCATCACGGGATGATTCGTGGGAAAAACGCAAGATTAACGCAACACATGCTAAACTGGTCTGAACTTAAAATGCACCACGCTTTTCGGAAGCTCAATGGGTTGCTCGGCCTCGGTAATCAAGAGATGGGGGGTCGGCAACGTGAACTATTGGCAGATCTTTGGGTTCGAAAAGCTACAGTGCGGTAACGCACCCTCGCCAAGTAAGGCCAAGCAGAGTGGCATGACTACGCCGATAAACCCGACTGAGGTGATAGTTTGCTCCAAATGATTGTCTCTATCAGTTTCATAACTGGAAAAGCGAATAAATCAATCGCGCTGATTCTGTGTTTGCTGATGAGTTGCTCACCAGCGATGGCGGGTCTCGCGATTACGACGGCAAACGGCATCGTCATGACCGGGGCTGACGGCATTGTCATGACTGGCGCCGACGGCATCGTCATGACCGGAGCTGACGGGGCGTTAACCTGGGGCCCGAACGGAATTGTGATGACCGGGGCCGACGGGATCGTGATGACGGGTGCGGATGGCATCGTCATGACCGGGGCCGACGGATTTTCGTATCCCAATAGTGTGCGCAGTTCACATGCAAACGGGATCGTGATGACTGGTGCTGATGGCATCGTGATGACCGGAGCTGATGGCATCGTGATGACTGGCGCTGACGGCACCACGCGCACTGTTGACTCCGTAACGCTTACTGTCGCGAATGGCATCGTCATGACCGGCGCCGATGGCATCGTCATGACGGGCGCGGACAACGTGCGACGAAATACCGATGGCATCGTGATGACTGGCGCTGATGGGATTGTAATGACGGGCGCTGACGGAATCGTCATGACCGGCGCCGACACTGTACGCGCTAAGGGACCAGACGGCGTTGCATATTCAGTTGTTCCCAACGACCTGCGATTTACCGGAGTGACCGGGATCGTGATGACCGGCGCTGATGGCATCGTCATGACGGGTGCGGATGGCATCGTGATGACCGGCGCTGATGGCATCGTCATGACCGGCGCCGATAACACACCACGTTCCGGAATTCGCAGCGTCGATCCTGAACTGGCATTGCTCCTAAATCAGACCGTGGACGACAGCGGC
>JANLZV010000248.1:0-13139 GCA_031366425.1 Pyrinomonadaceae bacterium
CGACGCCCGGGAAGGACTCGATGCTTACGTTAGCAAGCGAAAGCCGCAGTTCACCGGGAAGTGAGAAGAAGTGAAAAGTAATAAGTGATAGGTGATAAGTAATAAGTGAAAATCTAGTAAATAGTGAAAAGTGACGGGAGATAAGTAAAGGTTCGCTTTTCACTGATTACTCTTTACTCTTCACTTTTCACTTATCACTCTTCACTCAAGAATATGTACGAGAACATCGACATCGCCGAAGACTCCGGGATCACCACCATCACGCTCAATCGGCCGGAGAAGTTGAACGCACTCGCGGGGCACATGCGGCGCGACCTCGCCCAGGCGCTGGAATCTGCCGGCAGCGACCGTAATGTTCACGTGGTAGTGATCACCGGCGCCGGACGAGCGTTTTGCGCCGGCGGTGATATCGCCGTGATGGCGGAATTGATCGAACGCCACGACGCCGAAGAGTTTTCGCGTTTGCTCGGCGCCGCTCGCCGAGTGGTGACGGCAATTAGGCAAATGACTAAGCCGGTGATCGCATCGATCAATGGCCCAGCTTCCGGCGCGGGTTGTAACCTCGCGTTTGCCTGCGACTTGCGTGTCGCCTCTACCAGCGCGAGCTTCAGCCAGTCGTTTGCGAAAGTAGGATTGCATCCGGATTGGGGTGGCACCTATTTTCTGCCGCGGTTGGTCACTCCAAATAAAGCCTGCGAAATGTTTTTTCTCGGCGACTCAATCGACGCCGCTGAAGCGCATCGTCTCGGAATTGTGAATTACCTGGTGGCTCCGGATGAATTAGAAACTGCAACTCGCAGCCTGGCCCAACGGCTGCGCGAGGCGCCCCCAATTTCAGTTGCCGCGGCTAAACAGGCTGTCTACATGAGCCAAAGTTCGGATTTGGACGAGATGCTGCGTTTTGAAACTGAAGCACAGATGCGTTGCTTTGAATCCCTCGACGGCAGCGAAGGCGTGAGGGCGTTTTTGGAAAAACGCGCGCCGAAGTTTACCGGACGGTGAACCAATTTCGAGTTCAGCGTTTCGAGTTCAAGACTCCGAATTCGTCGCTGATATTTCAACTCGAAACCCGAAACTCGGAACTCAAAAAAATCTAATGAAACTGGAAAACAGAATTGCACTGATCACCGGGGGCGGACGGGGCATTGGCCGCGCCATCGCGATCGCCTTTGCCAGAGAGGGCGCGCAGGTCGCCGTGGCCGCTCGCACACTCGCCCAAGTCGAAAAAGTCGCGCTCGAAATTAACGCCGAACTTCCGAACCAGGCGCTGGCCCTGGTCTGCGACGTGTCTGACGTTAGTAGCGTTGAGCAGATGTTCGCAGCCGTGGCAAAAGGTCTTGGGCGGAGTCCTGACATCATGGTCAACAACGCCGGCATTGCCGAGAGCGCGCCCATCGGGAGAACTACCGACGACCACTGGCATCGTCATTTGGAGATCAATTTGAGCGGAAGTTTTTTCTGCACGCGCGCCGCCCTTCCCGGCATGATCGAGCGCGGCTGGGGCCGCATCATTAACATGGCTTCAATTGCCGGCAAGACCGGCGCCCCTTACATCGCTGCCTATTCAGCTTCCAAACACGGACTGATCGGCTTAACGCGTTCGAGTGCGGTAGAAGTTGCCGCCAGCGGAATCACGGTTAACGCGATCTGTCCCGGATATGTCGACACTGAAATGACGACGCGCGGAGTGGAAAACATCACGAAGAAGACGGGTCGTACCGCGGATGAAGCGATGGCCTCGATTCTCAAGATGACCCCGCAAAATCGGCTGATTACTTCCGAAGAAGTGGCCGCGCTCGCTTTGTTGTTGGCATCGGAAGATGGTAGATCAATCAACGGGCAGGCGATCAGTATCGATGGCGGGACCGTGTTGTCGTGAGTCTGAAATGCTAAGAGTTAGTTGCGTTACGATTGTTGAGCTTGCGCGCCATTTCGTAAACCAAACGGATGGGCAGTCCGACGATGTTGAAGTAGTCTCCGGCAATCTCTTCGACAAAGACCGCTCCTCTTCCCTGAATCGCGTAAGCGCCCGCTTTATCGCTCGGTTCTCCAGTAGACACATACCAATCGATTTCCGCTTCAGACATTTTAGAGAAGCGCACGCGCGTCGCTTCGTGCTCTACCAAAACCTGCGGGCTTTCGCCGGCTCGTATTAAAGCAACTCCGGTAAGCACCTCATGCCATCTGCCGTTAAGCAGATTCAGCATCCGCCGCGCGTCGTCCTCATCGCGCGGCTGCCCCAGAATCTCGCCATCGATAACGACGACGGTATCGGCGCCCAGCACCAGGCCATCGCTTCGAGTCAGGGCAATCTTTTCCGCTTTCGTTTGCGCGAGCCGCGTCACATACGGAATCGCTGCTTCATCCTGATGGCGAGTCTCATCGATATTCGCGGCTATCTGTTCAAACGGCCACTCAGAAGCGCGCAGGATCTCCCCGCGTCGCGGACTCTGCGAAGCTAACGTAAGTTTCTCTTTAAGCAATCCAATCTCCTGCTGTAAGTCTTTTTGTGTTTCATGCGGGACTTTACGCCCTTCGTTGAAAACTGAAATCGAGGGCCGCTTGTGGGGCTAAACAAATCTCCGCTACACTCGACAATCATTTCGGCCAAAGCGTTTAGCGATTTTAGATGGAAGCGTGTAGAACGCAAAAGCGGATCGTGCGTTAACGAAAATGGAAAGTTTGATCAAAGCCTTGCCTGCTTTACTTAAGGCCTCCGGAGCGCCGGAAGAAGTCGCTGAAGCAGCTTGTGTCGCCATGTGGAAACACGCGGTTGGGGAGGCTTTGAGCAGTCACACCCTACCGGTTCAACTGCGCGAACAAAAGCTGACAATCGTGGTTGACGATAATTTGTGGAAGAAGCAACTCGAACAGATGCGGGCCCAGTTGCTCTTTCGGCTTAACGCGGTTTTGGGTCAGTCCGTGGTGAAATCGATCGAGCTACGCATTGATCCGAAGACCTTGGCGGCTTCGCGTCCGGCGGCGCCGGAATCGCACGCCGCGTTTAAACGAGCGGCGCCGACGGAACTTCTTGGGGTCGCCGCGGCAATCGATGATCAGGATCTGCGGCGTGCTTTTCTCGGGGCCGCAACCAGTTGTCTAACCCGGCTGGAGATCGGGAATCGTGGTAAAGATTAAGTTCGAGCGTCGCGTCTGAATTTGAACTATTAAATCTAAACAATGCCAATTACCGAAGCTGACGTCGAAAAAATTGCGCAACTCGCGCACATGGAAATCACCCCGGAGGAGTTGAGGGTATTTGCTCCGCAGATGGCCGACATCGTGGCTTTCGTTGAGCAATTGGATGAGCTGACGATGAGCGACATTGAACCGGCGCTGGGGGGACTAACGCGCGAAGGCGAACAGACCGATTCAGCGCGCGACGATGTGGCAACTCCATCGCTGGGCCAGGAGCTCGCGCTCGCTGAAGCACCGGATGCTGCCTCCGGCCATTTCCGAGTTCCAAAAGTACTTTAGGACAGCAGAGGCCCGACCGTGAGGGAGGGCTTAGATCTATATTCATGAGCAACACCATCAACGACATCGAAGTCTTGAGAAACCGTATTAGCCACGGCGAAACGACCGCGCGCGCCGTAGTCGCGGCCGCCGTCGACGCAGCCGAAAACCTCAACGACAGTCTGAACGCATTTCTGCAAATCGATCGCGCGGGCGCGCTCTCTCGCGCTGATGAGATCGATAAAAGCCTGTGGTCGTCAAATGGAGACGGCGCCGCGTCGCCCGCACTCGCCGGAATTCCCATCGCAATCAAAGACAACATCTGCGTGCGCGGCCTGCAAACCTCCTGCGGATCTCGAATTCTCGGGGATTATCAGCCGCCCTATAACGCGACCGTGATCGAACGATTGTTAGCGGCCGGCGCTGTCGTAGTGGGAAAAACTAACTGCGACGAGTTTGCCATGGGATCATCAAACGAAAACTCCGCGTTTGGCCCAGTCAAAAATCCCTGGGACATTTTACGCGTGCCGGGTGGCTCGTCCGGCGGATCGGCCGCCGCCGTCGCCGCCGGCATCGTGCCTGTGGCCTTGGGGTCTGATACCGGCGGTTCTGTGCGACAACCTGCCGCGCTTTGCGGCGTAGTGGGACTGAAGCCCACGTATGGACGCAACTCGCGCTATGGCCTGGTGGCGTTTGCGTCGTCGCTGGATCAAGTCGGGGTGTTTGCGCGGAGTTCGCGAGATGTCGCGCGCGTGCTCGGAGTAATTTGCGGGCGCGATAGTCACGATGCGACGACGGCTGAGGTGGCCGTTCCTGATTACACCGCGGGTCTGAAGAACGACGTCAAGGGCGCGCGGATTGGATTTCCGCGTTCACTCTTTGGCGCCGGCCTCGATCCTGAAGTCCGCACCGCCGTCGAAGCAGTGGTTGCAGCTTATCGCGACCTGGGGGCGGAAGTGGTTGACGTAGAACTGCCCAACGCGAAATACAGCATCGCGGTCTACTACATCATTGCCACCGCGGAAGCGTCTTCAAATCTGGCGCGGTTCGACGGGGCCCGCTATGGCCTGCGCGCTGAAGATGCGCCGGAGCTGCGGCAGATGTATCGCAAGACGCGCGAAGAGGGTTTTGGCGCGGAAGTGAAACGTCGAATAATGCTCGGCACGTATGTGCTTTCCGCAGGCTACTACGACGCCTATTACGGCAAGGCTCAACAGGTCCGTTCGCTTTTGAAAGAAGATTTTCGAAAGGCGTTTGAGAGTTGCGATGCGATCATCACGCCCACCGCACCTACGCCGGCGTTTCTGCTTGGTGAAAAAGCTGACGATCCGCTCGCGATGTATTTGAACGATATCTATACCGTGACCGCGAACCTGGCCGGGATTCCGGGAATCAGCGTGCCCTGCGGTCTCTCATCAAATCGGCTGCCGATCGGCTTTCAACTGCTGGGCGCTCACTGGTCAGAGTCGACCTTGTTCAAGCTGGCCCATGCCTACGAGGTGGCCCGACCCTTTAACGATCGTCCGCCAATCTCTTCAGATAATTAACCTGGCTGGGCCTTCGTATTGACAGCGCGCGCGGGCGGAGGGTTGCCAACCGCAGTCGCGGAGGTCTTATCCGGGATTATGTCCCCGGTGAAAATCTCAAGCACATTCTTTACGGTTCCAACTACCGGCGTGACATCGAGCGCCACATGGACCGCGCCCGGAACCAATCCCTTTTTGTGAATGTCGCGACCGGCAAAGCCAACCGTGAACACCGGTCCAATAATCGGAATCGCCTTGAGAATCTTTTTGGTAACTTCCCAGGCGCCGCGCTTAACGATTCCTTTTTTTGGCTTCGGTGTCATCTCTTCAAATTTCCTCCGCGAACCTCAGCGTTCTTTCCTGCTGGCGCAGTGAGCCGGGGCAACTGCTCCTCTGCCCAATGGTCCGTTGGTCCGTTCGCGACGGTTCAAAACTATATGCTAGCATGCCCCTCTGGAACCAGTCTGGGGCATATTCAACTCGATGCGCGTCAAATTCTATCTACTAATCATTGCTATTTGTGTTTCGGTTCTTTTGATCTCTTGTAATCGCGCGGGCAAGCCAGGCTCGACCCAGCTCTTGATCTACACCCCCCACGGTCAGGATTTGCTGCGCGAGTTTGTAACAAACTACAAAGCGATCCATCCGGAAGTAGAAGTACAGTTTCTCGACATGGGTTCGCGCGAAATCCTCGAACGGGTGCGCGCGGAACGCAATCGGCCCCAAGCTGACCTTTGGTGGGGCGCAGCTCACACCACGTTTCAAACCGCTGCGGACGAAAACCTGCTGACGCCTTACCGGCCGACGTGGGCCGGCAGCGTTCCCACTTCGAGCCACGACGCGCAGGACCGTTGGTTTGGTACTTACCAAACGCCTGAAGTAATCGTCTACAACAGCGATGCGGTCAAACCGGATGAAGCGCCGAAGGATTGGGACGACGTACTTGATCCGAAATGGCGCGACAAAGTGCTGATCAGAAATCCGAACCCGTCAGATTCAATGCGCGCTATTTTCGGCGCCATGATCTGGCGTTTTCACAAGGACACTGGCTCGCCTGAGAAAGGCTACGAATGGTTGCGCCGCCTCGATGCAAACGTTCACGAGTACACCGCTGACGGCACACTCCTGATGCAGAAACTCGTCCGCCGCGAAGGCTTTATCAGTCTCTGGAACCTGCCGGACGTCTGGATTTACAAAGAACAGAAGGGTTTTCCGATCGGCTACGTTTTCCCCGCCAGCGGTACGCCAGTGATTACCGACGGCATCGCCATCGTGCGCGGTGGACCAAACGAAGCCGAGGCGAAACGCTTTTATGAGTTTGTCACCACCCCGGAAAATTTGACGTTGGCCGCAAAAAAATATTACCGGATTCCCGTGCGCACGGATTTGGATCGTAGCCAGTTACCTCCCTGGATGAACGAGCGGGTCAACGAAATGCCGCTGGATTGGGACCTGCTGCGAAAGGAAAGTGGAGAATGGCTGCGTTATTGGGACACTGAGATTCGCGGGCGCAGTAAGCACTAACCCGTCTGAGGCGGAGTCGTCGTGCAAATCCTGACATGCCATTACTGTCACTAAAGCAAATCTCGAAGAGTTTCGATAAAACGCCGGCGGTGGCCGACGTTTCGCTCGACGTTGAGCGGGGAGAATTTTTCGGTTTGCTTGGGCCATCCGGATGCGGCAAAACTACGACCCTTCGCATAATCGCCGGCCTCGAGAAGCCCGACTCCGGTCTGATCGAATTTGACGGCAGCGACATCACCAGCCGGCCGGCCGAGAAACGCGGCTTCGGCATGGTCTTCCAAAACTACGCGCTCTTTCCGCACCTAAACGTTTTTGAAAACGTCGCCTTCGGCCTCCGCGCGCGACACAAACCAAATACAGAAGTTCTCGAACGGGTAAACAGCGCGTTGGATCTCGTGCAGCTTCCGGGTTACGAAAAGAGCCGCGTCGATGAACTCTCGGGCGGTCAGCAACAACGCGTGGCGATTGCGCGCGCGATCGCTATTGAGCCTGCGCTACTGCTCTTTGATGAACCGCTCTCAAACCTTGATGTCACCTTGCGAGAGGCCACGCGCGGCGAACTGCGAGAACTGGTGGCCCGGCTGGGACTGACCGCGGTCTACGTCACCCACGATCAGGAAGAAGCCTTCGCGCTTTGCGACCGGATTAGCGTGATGGGTGGTGGTCGCCTCCTGCAAACGGGCCGGCCGCGCGAATTATACGAACGGCCCGCGCAGCTTCCAGTCGCCCGTTTTCTCGGTCGCCACAACTTGATTCGTGCCGTGCGTTTAAGTTCGAGTAAGTCTGAACTGGGTGAGTTTAAGACTCTCGAAGGCGGACACACTGTTCAGGTTCCAGTTGATGAGAAACCGATCGCGCCGCTCAATCAGCCTTGTATTCTCGCCATCCGGCCTGAACATGTGGTCGTGACTAAAGCGACGAGCGATGGCGCAAACGCACTCGCTGCGATAGTTCGCGAGATAAATTTTGCGGGAGCCACGTCGAGCATCAGGCTGGACGCGAACGGACTGATGTTGGAGGCCCTGGCCCTTGAGGCTGACGGGCTGGCTGTAGGTGATCACTGTGCGGTGGTCCTGCCGTCCGAGCGGATTTCATTGTTAAAGAGCGAATGAATATTCGACCACGGCGTCGCCCTGGAGGTTCGTTTTAGAATGAACCGCGATCGTTTCAAGCGCCTACTTCCGCGGGTGATTCTCTTCCTCGTCGTCGCGATCGTTCTGATCTACGGCGTCATCTATCCGAATTTCCACGTTCTCATCGCATCGTTACAAAACGAGGGCCACTGGTCGCTGATCAACTATCGCCAGGTACTCGGTCAACGCATTGTCCTTGAATCGATCTTTGCGAGCGTCGGGGTTTCAGTCCTCACGGTTTTGTTTTGCGCCGCCGTCGGTGTGCCGCTTGCCTTTCTATTTGAGCGCTACAATTTTCCCGCGCGCCGATTGTTTGCCACCCTGGCCGCACTGCCGCTCGTGCTTCCGCCGCTGGTAGGCACGGTCGCATTCATTTTCCTACTCGGCGAGTCGGGCATCCTCGCACATTTGGTTCAAACCGCGCTGCGCCTGGAGAGTTCACCCTGGTCACTGCGCGGATGGCCGGCCTTATTGTTTTTTCATACCTACACGATGTACCCCTTCTTCTACATGTTGACCGGGGCCGGCTTGCGCCGCATTGACGCTTCGCTAGCGGAGGCCGGACAAAGCCTCGGCGCCGGGAGGATGCGCGTGCTTACTCGCGTGGTGTTGCCACAGTTGACCCCATCGCTGATCGCCGCGGGTCTCCTCACATTCATGACGTCAATGGCTTCTTTCAGTGCGCCTTTACTCTTTGGCGGTGGCGTTCGCGTGCTAACGCTTGAGATTTACACGGCCCGCCAACGGGGCGACGCGGGAGTGGCGATCACGGAGACTGTAATCCTCGCTTTGATCTCGCTAAGCGCTTTGGTCCTGTTTCAGCGTTACGAGGGAACCCGAAAGTTTGCTGCGGCAGCTCTCAAAGGTGCGACGAGGAAGCGGCAGGCAATTACCCACGGGGCCGCGCGCACAGCTGCGATTGTGGGCGGCGTGATCTTTTCACTCGTGCTCGTTTTACCAGTGGCGACGCTGATCCTGGTCAGCTTTGCCACCGAAGGGAAATGGACGGTCCAGACCCTGCCGCCGTCGTACACCTTTGCTAACTACGGGAAGATCTTTTCCGACGCGCGCGCCGCAGAAGTGTTTCTGAACAGCTTATCGATGTCAGCCATTGCGGCGATTGTCTCCTTCGTTTGGAGTTTTTGTGTAGCGGCGATCATGGCCCGGAAGGGCGGTCGCAATTGGAAGCGGGTGCTTTCGTGGTTGATCCTGGTGCCTTGGGCGCTGCCAGGCACGGTGGTCGCTGTTTCAATAGCCGAGGCTTACGGTCAACCCTCTCCGCTGCTCGGATCGTTTATCCTCGTCGGCACCTTCTGGATCCTGCCCGTAGTTTATTTCCTGCGGTTTATGCCGCTCGTCGTCAGGGCGTTGCAGGCGAGCATGGAACAACTCGACGCGGCGCTCGAGGAAGCCGCGAGTAGCCTCGGGGCCCGCTGGTGGCGACGATTCACCCGCGTCACGTTGCCGTTAGTATGGCCGGGGGCGCTCGCCGGGACCCTGCTGGCTTTTGTAATTGCGTTGGGAGAGTATGTCGCATCGGTGCTAGTGTTCGTACCGAGCAACCGGCCCGTTTCAATCGCCATCGCGTCGGAACTAAGAGAGTTTGATTTGGGGACGGCGGCCGCGTATGGCGTCGTCCTGATGTTGATGATCGGATTAGTCATGGTGATGGCTACGAGACTCGAACGTTCACGCGCGTAAAGCGAGGTACTGATGATCAAAACTCTGGGATTGACCCATTTGCATCTCGTCGTAAAAGATCTCAAACGTTCACTCGAGTTTTATCAAAACGTGTTTGGCCTGGAAGTTAAGTTTTGGGCCGGAGATGGTCTGGTGTTCCTGAACACCCCGGGTTCCAACGACATGATCGCTTTGCACCAGTCTGAGGGCGATCAACCGACCGGCGTCAGCGGCGGGATCACGCATTTCGGTTTCCAATTGGAAAACAGCGCAGACCTCGACGCCGCGATCGATGAAGTAGTCGCAGCCGGTGGAACCTTGAAAAAGCGCGGTGAGTTTACTCCTGGGATGCCATTTGCTTACGTGTCAGATCCAGATGGATACGAGATCGAACTCTAAATCGCATCGCGGAATATTTACGGGCCCGATTTGAGATCCATGATTAAGTTTAACTACAAAGAGTCAACCGTATCCTTATTTCTGGTGGCGTCCCTGACGTTTGCTTTAATTCCTGCAGTTCGAGATCTTGAGGTCCATGCGCAGCAGGCCGGAGTTTCGCCGGCTGCTAACAATCCAGCGGTTAACAAAGCGGAACTTCATCAGGCGCTGCTCGATCTCACGAGTGCTGACACGGTGATGTGCGTGGCAGCGCATCCCGATGATGAAGACGGCACTACGTTAACTGTCCTCAGACGCAAATACGGCGTGCATACTGTCAGTTTGTTTTCCACCTTTGGCGAAGGCGGACAAAACGCGGTCGGCCCCGAACTCTATGAAGCGCTCGGCATCATTCGCACCGAGGAGACGCGTGCCGCCGCCGCCATCCAGGGTTCGGAACCTTACTTTCTTGGTCTCAAGGATTTTGGTTTTTCGAAGTCAAGCGCGGAGGCCTTTAAGTTCTGGGGACACGAAGAAGCCCTGAAGCGCATGGTCTTAAAGATTCGAGAGCTGAGACCCGATGCTGTGATTACCCATCACGACACGACCAGCGGCCATGGCCATCATCAAGCGACTGGTCAACTGATTCTCGAAGCGTTCGATGCGGCGGCAGATCCCAAACGCTTCCCGGAACAGTTGGCCCAATTCCAACCCTGGCAGATAAAGCGGCTGTTTGTCAGATCTTTTGCCGGCGGCGGCGGCCAGCAACCAGGGTCACAGGGGCGCACCGAAAAATCTTTTGCTATCGATCCGAATGAAGTGGACGCGGTTCGCGGGGCATCGTTTGCGGAACAGGCGTTGAGCGCGCTGCAACAACATGCCTCGCAAGGGCCGTGGCCCAGGACCGTTGCGGAAATGATCAAGGCGCGCAGGATCAATTCGGATCAGTTGCCGCTCATTCGTTACACTTTAGTTCGCGAAGCCAAGGGCGCTCCGCCGCTGCCGTTGGATGCCACCACGCCGATCGCCGGACTCGAAGACGCGGAACCGTCTGAGTCGATCGCTGCGGATATCGCTCCGGCAAAGATCGACGGACGGCCGTTAACAGACTTTGCCGACGCTCCGGATCGCGTACTTGCGAGCCTGGTTGATTGGCGTGCCGGCCAAACCGGGTCTGACTCAAACTCGGCTGAACCACATAGACAGCGATTGATTGAAGAACGGATAAACAAGGCAATCGCGCTGGCCGCCGGCGTTTCACTATCACTGATTTCACGGCCTGCTGTCCTCGTTCCCGGAGTAAACACCACTTTTTCGATCGCCATAACCAACTCGGGCGCGCGCACTGTGGCAGTAAACGGACTCCGTTTCAAGAGTTCGGGCGATGACCGTAAATTGAAAGTGGCCGATCAACTCTTGCCGGATACGGAGACTATCGTCACGGTCGATCGGGCCACACCAAAGACTGCAAGCCTTACCACGCCGAGAGAAGAACATCTCTACGACAATTTGCCGCCCGGCCGGCGCTTCGAAGCCGTTGCTGCTTTAGAGGTCGACGGCGCGAAGTTTACTCTCAGTACGATTCTGGAGCGGGAGGTGGCGCCGGCAGTGGAGATTAGGAGCATCTCACCGTCGCCTTACGTGTGGACGCCGGCCACTAGAAATCAACCGCTTACGTTCACAGTCACGTTGGTGAGTCACCTCGACGCACCGTTTACCGGCAATCTAACCATGAGCAGCCGCGAACGGCATTCGTTTCAAACGGGACGCAAACTGACGCTCACGCCGCTGGAAACCCGCGAGGTAGTACTGAAATCAAGCGCTAGCCCATTTGGACGAGGCTCAGTTCGAAGAGCCCAATCCGCACCGGCCGAAGTAGTGATCTCAGTTGACTCAGTAAGCTCCCACACGGTTACGCAACGCGCTGTTCGGATGGTCTATAGCGACGCGCGCGTCGCGCCAAGTGTCCGCGTCGGGTTCGTACGGAGCTTCGACGAGACCCTGGCTAAGTCGCTCGCTGCTCTGGGAGTCAATTCTGATCGGTTAAGTGTTGAGGACATTCAGCGGGGCGACCTCAACGCTTATCAGACGATCATAATCGACAATCGAGGGTATGAGGCCCACCCGGAATTGATCGCAGCTAATTCTCGCCTCCTGGATTTTGTGAACGCCGGCGGCACCCTCATCGTCTGTTATCACAAGGACAACGAATGGAATCCTGACCCGAAGAAGAACCGGCCCCAACTGGCGCCTTATCCAATCACTCTCGGAGGTGAACGCGTCACCGTTGAGTCTGCGCCGATTCAGTTTAGCCAACCGCGTCATCCACTGCTGAACTTTCCAAACCGGATCACAGCCACCGATTTCAACGACTGGATTCAGGAACGCGGGCTTTACTATCCGAAGGTTTGGGATCCGCACTACGCCGCCATCTTCGCTACGAATGATCCGGGCGAGTCGCCGCTAACGGGCGGCCTGCTGGTCGCGCAGTCCGGCAAAGGAAACTACATTTACACCAGTATGGTTTGGTACCGGCAATTGCGCGCGGGCGTGCCGGGGGCGTATCGGATGTTTGCGAACATGATCAGTTATGGGCACGAGCGAGCGCCAGGCAGGAATTAGACTCGGCATTCCCCGTGGTTATCTCGACTCCTAAATAAAAATGGCTCAGGGTAAAACGACTTTGTCGTTGTTACCCAGAGCCAAAAGACCTCAGCAAGAATCTCAGACTACAAACATTCCGTTCCTAAACGGAACTAAAATGCTTCCGCCTCCTGCTCGATGGCCGACTCGCCTTCGAGTTGCACTCGCGCCCGTTCGAGAAATGTGCGGATCATCTCGCCTACGCGTTTTTGCATTTCGGAACTGATGGCGCCTTCACCGACGAGGGCCGCGAGCCGATGCAAGTCCTTAGCATGCGGACGTCGGAGCTCAACGTGCTGGGCAATCTTGATTAACACTTTCTGCCCGCGCTCTTCAAACGCGGCCGCGTAACGCAAGTAGTTTTTCATTTCAGATCCGGCCGGTGACCACTCCAAACGTTCAGGTCCGTCTTCCGTTTTTGTGACTGCAAAACTCGCGTGCACCGGACCAATCACCGGCACATCGGCGCGCACTGCCCAACGCATAATGCCGCCGGCCTCTTTGCGAATCCCCTCAATGCCCGGCATCAAGTCGGCAAAATTCCGCATCTCGCCGAAGAACTCGCGAGCGCGTTCCAAAGTGGTTTTCAATTCCAGTTGACCGGTATAAGAAGCTTTAATTCGAAACATTTATGATCCCTTGTGGCCGTCTCTCGTATTCCAAACTTATCGATGCCCGTTACTAAACTTACGTTGCAACCGTCGCGCTGGTTGCAGGCAAACGCGATAAGATAACTTACACGATCGGGCTCCTCAGGTAAACATACTTTTCCGCTGAGCCGCTTGGAGAAAAAATGGAA
>JANLZV010000289.1:0-8481 GCA_031366425.1 Pyrinomonadaceae bacterium
TGAAACCGGGTGGGACCAGCGCTGGAGAACCGATGCGTATTCCGATGGCACGCACCCGTTCGTAACCGAGAGCGCCGCGCAGTATCTGGCCGAAGGCGGCGCCGCGCTCGTGGGAATAGACTCATTTAATATCGATGACACTGCGGGTGGTTTGCGGCCGGCGCATTCGATTTTGCTTAAAGAGGGAATTCCAATCGTTGAGCATCTTTGCGGGCTCAGCGAGTTGCCGGAAGAAGGGTTCAAATTTTTCGCCGTTCCGGTCAAGGTCAAACGGTTTGGGACCTTTCCGGTCCGAGCATTTGGGATTGTCTTGCCGGCGTGAAGAGTTTTAGAGTGTCGTTCAACCGATACTCAACCAGAATTTATTTCACTACTAACAGGAGAAAAACGATGGGACTGAGTGCATCTTTATTACCCGAGTTTGACAACGAAATGGTTTCCACGCGGAGGACGCTGGAGCGAGTTCCCCATGATAAATCGGATTGGAAGCCGCACGAGAAATCAATGGCAATGGGCGACCTCGCCACGCACCTATGCAACATCCCCACTTGGGTGGGTTATACGATCGATCAGGATTCCCTCGATTTGGCGCCCGAGGGCCAACCGCTTCCGTCCGCCGAGTCACCGAGTTCGCAGGCAGAACTCCTGGCGACCTTCGACGCCAACGTGGCCAAAGCACGCGCTACGATCGCCGGCGCGAGTGATGAGGAACTCTTCAAGCCGTGGACCTTGTTATCAAACGGCCAGACGATCATGACACTGTCGAAGGTTGCGGTCTTGCGCGGTTTCGTGATGAACCACCTGATTCATCATCGTGCCCAACTCGGCGTCTATCTCAGACTCAACGATATTCCAGTGCCGTCGGTATATGGCCCATCGGCGGACGAAAACCCGTTCGGCTAGTTAGATCGAAGGCTCCCGGCGGGTGTGACGCCGGGGCTTGATTGGTGCTTTGTTGGTGGTGGTTTTCTAGAACAATTCAAACTTGATCGTCAAATACTTCTTCGGGTTCTGCCGGAAGTCGTAGATCAGCTTCACACCTTCGGATGAAAGCTGATTGACGTTAGCGTAGAGCGCTTCGTCGGTCAGGAGTTTGCCAACTGTGCCTTCGCCGCGTTGGGCTGCGGCAACCATATTATCGACGCGCTCGGCTGTAGTGTTGAAGCGGGCGATGGCCGAACGAGCATCGTTGTAAATCTGGTCGTCCTTGATGAGTTTGCCCAACGTGCCCTGGCCGGAATTAATTCCCGCGATCATTGAGTTGATTTGCTCGACGGAACGATCCAATTTGTCGGCGGTACGATTGATCCGGTTGTAGAGCTCGTCGTCAGTCAACAGCTTGCCCGCAGTACCGCGACCAGCGCGCAGGTCTTCGCTAATTTTTCTGAGTTGCAAAGCGATCTCGTTGGCATTGTTGTAGAGCGCCGGATCGTTAACAAACTTGCCTGCCGAACCGTTGCCAGACTTGATCTGCCGCATGATCTCTTCGGTTTCCCGCACCGTCGCGTTGAGATTGTTGTAAAGAGCCTCATCGCTGAACAACCGGCCCACAGTGCCTTTGCCTTCTTCCACATCTTTCACGATCACGCTGATCTGATCAGATAGTTTGCTGAGTCGTTGCGCGAGGTCAGTGCCGGAAGTAGCAAAATCGTTGACCGTGTTGGCACTCGATGATTGCAGCAGATCGTAGTCTTTAACCGGCGGCCCAAGGGCTGTGCCTGGGCCAATGTTAATCAACATCTCATTGCCCAGGAGACTGGGTGAACCCTGTTGCGCAGTGGAATCCTTGCGGATACGTTCCGTCGCCGGACGCCCATCGATCATTGAGTCGAGGATCATTTCCGCTTCTACCCGCGGAGCATTCGGTTCAGTAGTCGGCGGCAGCAGCGTGATCTTGTCGACTTTTCCGACGCGGACACCGGCGAGCCTGACTTCGGATCCTTCACGCAGACCGTTGGCGTCGGCGAAGCGCGCCTTCAAATGTAGTTTCTTCGCAAACGGATTCAGGTCGCCGGACGAATTTAGAATCAGGAAAATTAAGATGACGATGGAGATCAGCACGAAAATGCCGACTCGCAGTTGGTTCATGCTTACGCTCTTGGTCGATCTTGGCATGGCGTCGTGTCGGGATTGAAGGCGAACTATTTGGTTGGGCACCGCGGCGCAACCTTATCCTCGCCTTAATCCTGCATCCTTTCTTCCATTCTGCTCAGCGTCCGCGGAGAAACTTTTGGATATAAGCGTCTTCAGCATGGCGGAGTTTCTCATCAGTGCCACTAAAAATGATGTGGCCCTCTTTCATCATCATCACCTGAGTATTAATTAAACAAAGCCGTTCGCCTTCGCGTTCGAACACTACCTGTCCTTCCTCGTTTACAACTGAATATTCGGAACAGAGGTAGTCGAGGTTGTTCATTTCGTGCGTCACAAAGATCGAGGAAACGTCTTCCAGATCGCGAAGCTTCATCGCCAGCTCGCAAATCGTGCGCGCAGTTGGCGGATCGAGGCCGGCGGTTGGTTCATCGAACAGCACAATTTTCGGATCGCCGATTAGCGCCCTAGCAATCCCAACTCGCCGCCGCATGCCGCCCGAAAGTTCGGAAGGCATCTTGTCGATCGCATCTTCGAGATTGACGAACCGCAGCATGCGCGTGACTTCCTGCTCAACCTCATCTTCCGGCCGGCCTTGTTCATGCAAACGGTAAGCTACGTTGTCGTAGACCGAAAGGGAATCGAAGAGGGCGCCCTCCTGAAAGACCATCCCGATTTTTTTCCGCACGGAGACCATCTGCGCTTCGGTGTAGTCAGTGATGTCTTCACCGTCTACGAGGACGCGGCCTTCATCAGGCTTCAAAAGTCCCAGCACGAGCTTGATGATCGTCGACTTGCCGCCCCCGGAACCACCGAGAATAATCTTCGTCTCGCCTTTGCTTACGCGGAAACTCAACCGGTTCAAAATAATGCGATCGTCGAAGGCGAGCAGCACATCGCGAAACTCAATGGCCGGAATCTCGCGCTCGCGATCGTCAACTTCGGCGAAAGTTGAGCCGGCAGCGTTGCGGCTCACCTGGTCGGAGAAGTCGAGCCCGTCTGATTCAGTTGCCGATAAAGCCATAAGGATTCTGTTTAGTTTGCCGGCATTCCGAGTAAATACTGCAGCGCGCGCGCAAGAAAGAAATCTGAAATGATCACCACAATCGATGCGGTGACGACCGCTCGCGTGGTGGCCCGGCCCACACCCACCGTTCCGCCATCGGTGTTGAGCCCTTTGTAGCAGGCAATCGAACCGATGATCAAAGCGAACGCGGTCGGTTTGATGACGCCGCCAATAATATCATCCGAGCTGATGCCATCGCGCGCCGAGGTGAAAAATTCACCCATCGACAGGCCGTAGAGGCTGGTGGCGGCAAAAGCGCCGCCGGCAATTCCCACGACATCTGCCAACACCGTCAGCAGTGGCAGCGCGACCAGCAGGGCGAGGAGACGCGGGGCCACCAGTTTGCGGATGGGGTCAGTGCCGAGTGCGCGCATAGCATCGATCTGCTGCGACACAGTCATCGATCCCAATTCCGCCGCGATGGCCGATCCAACTCGTCCAGTGACCATCAAGGCCGTCAACACCGGACCAAGCTCACGAACCAGGGAGACCGCCACGAGGCGGCCGGTCTGTCCCTGCTGGCCCCAGTAAGCAAGAGTCGGATAGGTTTGCACTGCGAGCACGCCGCCGGTAAAGAAGCCCGTGAGCAGGATTATCGTCAGCGACCCGACGCCAATGATGTCGAGTTGCTCGATCGTTTCCGAAATGTAACGGGGACCTTTGACCAAGCCACGCGCGGCCCGCGCGGCCATCAAGGTGGTTTCTTGCAACTCGAAGATTGCGCGCGTAACAAAAGTCATTGCGGAGTTGACAGCCGGTCCGGCAGTTGAACCCTAGTTTTGATCCAGGCCCTGGCAGTCTGTCCCGAGCAGAGACGAGAAATTTGCGATTTGCGGCCTGCTCGTAAAAGCCCGAAGACGCTTAATGCGACAATGATTGGATTTGAAAAGAGCGGCTTATCATGCGCAAAATCTGCGTAGTGCGTCAAGCTGGAAGGGATCGAGGCTGACAATTCGCGCTGGGCCTCAGGCGATGGGCTGACGTCTGATGTTGACGGCGACGCGGTGCGGCGATTGAAAAAGGGCCGCTCAAGCCTAAACTTGAACGGCCCTTTTTTTCTGTTGGCATCCCGCGGCAACGATGTTAGGGGCGAGTTGACTACAAATTGTTCTTACGCAGGAGTGGTCCGAGACCATTTCGTTGGTTGCGCAGAGTATTGGGTCGTTCCTCGCGGCGCCGCTGTCTTTGATCGCGCATCTCCATTCGTTCACGCTGGTTTTCGCGCGCCTGTTGGCGCAGGTTACGCAGGATGGTTCGCTGCTCGGCAGTCAGCACGCGCCTGATCTTTACCTCCGTAGTTATTCGCATACGCATCGCCGCAGCTTGAGCGGTTGCCAACTCTCTCACCCGCTGTTCGACCAAGGTGTCGTCAGGAGAATCCGAATCCAACGCGGCTTCAAGCGCTCGATTAGCTTCAGCCACACGTTGATTGATTCCCGCCCGCTCAACATTTGTTTGCTGACGAATCGTCCGCACCTGTTCCCGTTGTTCCGGCGTTAAATTCAATTGCCGGACTGGATCTTCGTAAGCCCCCGCAGGCTGTTGTTCTGGTGTGGCTTGCTGCGGTTGCTGGGTTTGGCCGTAGGCAGCCGAACCGGAAATCATTACCGCAAACAAAAGCCGCGCGCCCAGCGACGATAAAAGTTTTAGTTTGTATTTCATAAGGACCTCTATTAATTCATACGGTCGTCTAACAAATCAAGATCGCCATCGCTGTTCGAAGAGACTAGCCGCAGATCAGCAGCGAGCTGTTCACGCTCAACTTTCGTTAACGGACGACGCGCCGGGGAATTCGCGATGACCTCATGGCGCGTGGCAGTGCGGCGGCTTGGCGTTCTCCAAGTGGCATTGTTCACGGCGACCTGTGGGGTGGTTGTTTGCTGACTCGAATTCGTGAGTCGTGCTAATTCTTCCTTGACTCGCTGCTCAACCAGCACACTCAGTTCTTTGGGGTCTACGTTCCTCTGATCGTCCGCTTTGGCTACCAAGACCGGAGGCGCCGACTGCCGCAGGTTGGCTAACGCAAGTCCGGCGAAAACGACGAATAGCAGCGTAGCGAAAGCAACCGCGCCTCTCATCCAAAGCGGCGAGAGACTGAAGAATTGGCGGAACGCTGCGACGGCTGATGGCCTTTGGATTGTCGTTCGATCCATAGCATCTTGAAATTGGGGTCGATGCGAAGCGACACCTAACGATTCATCACGCCAGGCAATCATCGCGCTTCGGACACCACCAAACGCGGCAAACTCGTCGCTACATGCGTTGCACCCAGCCATGTGTCGCTGAAACGTTTGCGCTTCGGCCGTACTAAGCTCGTTGTAAAGAAAACTGATCAGCTCCGTAGCTTGTTCACAAACTGGGGTATTAACTCTTTCCATCGTTACTATCTCCCACTTCTCATGCTGCCTCGTTGCCAAACTTCTCGAGTCTCTGCTGCAATTGGCGGAGTGCCGTGTAGAGCCGGCTCTTAACTGTGCTCAATGGCAGATCGAGGGCGTCCGCGATTTCCCGAAACGTCAACTCTTCAAATTCCTTCATCACGACCACCTGGCGCAGATCGAGTGGCAAACTGTTAACTGCAAGCCTGACTGCCGAGGTTCGTTCAATTCCTTCGACGACGCGTGCCGGCGAATAGTGTATCGGCGCCGCAAAACTTCCAGCATCTTTCTCCGCTTCCGTTTCCAGCGCGCTCTCACTTCTAACCTTCGCTCGTCGTTGCCGGGTGATGCATTGATTGACGGCGATTCGGTGCAGCCACGAAGAAACCTTTGCCTCACCGCGAAATCCGCGCAGGTTGCGAAACGCAGCCAGAAAAGTTTCCTGGGTTGCGTCACGAGCGTCTTCTTCGCGTCCGAGCATGCCAAAGGCCAACGCGAAGATACGGCGTTCCCATCGCGTTACGATCTCACCGAAAGCCTCTGCGTCGCCGGTTAAAGCACGCTGTACGATCTGCTCGTCGCTCGTGGCCGTTACCCTATTCCTCTATGATTTCACCGAATCCAGTTTCGGAGCTATGGAATCACCGTCGCCAAAAATCACTGAAGTGGCTGCTTCTCCCCAGTTTAGACGCGATCCGCTCCGGTTAAGTCTAAAAAAGGGAATCGGCGCAGGTTAACCGTCAATTTTGTGGCAAACCTAGTTTAACAATCGCGTTGACACCTCGAAGTTTACTAGACATAATGAGTGGCCGCCATTTCGGACGGTTTCCCGCCACCCTGGTGGTCTTCCAACGAAACTTCATTTCCCAAGCGATCCTGACCGATTCCGCTGCAAATGTTTGAGAAAATTAGGCGCATCCGCCTGCTCTATATCGTCCTCGGCGTTTTGCTGGTCGTAGGACTCCTCCCTTTGGCTTTTGCGGGCACCCTTTTGTCCGGACGGAGCGCGGAACAACTGCGCTCAGTTGAGGGCAGGTACCAGGCCCAACTCGTGCAGGACAAGGCGCGGCAGATCGAATTATACGGCCAGCGATATCGTGACCTGGTGACCGGTCTCGCGCGCGCGTTTGAGATAGCCGGGGGCATCACGGCGCTTAACGACGCGGGTTACGATTCCCGTTTGCAAAAGACGTTGGAAGAGGACCCGAACCTGATTGGCTTAGCTATCTGGCCGGTTAACGGCGAGATGCACCGAGCGTTTCAGCTGGATGTGATCCAGCGAGATGAGGTGGACCAGCGCGTTAGTGAAGTACTCGCCAAAATGAGTGGACGTGGAATCGTGGTCAGCCGTCCCGAGATTATTCGTTCCGGGCAGGAGATGGCTCTGACGGTGGCTGCTCCGGTGATGGGTGGTGAAGGCGGCCAGGACGTGGTGGCAGCTGTCGTGGCGATTGTTTCATTTCAGGAAGTGTTCAAAGCGGTGCATCAATCTACGTCGCGCAGCGAACGCGAACTTCTCGACGCCGGCCTTCCGGTGGTTTTTGTAGTCGACCAGAACGGACGGGCGGTGGCGCACCCCGAAGCGAATGTCGCGTTTGCCGAAAAGCCGATGACCGACCTCAAGGTGGTCCAGGATTGGCAGGAAACGGGTGGCCAAGTGCAGTCGGCTCTCGCGCCGTTCACGGTGTTGCGTGATGGTCGCAAGGTGGAGATGCTGGGAGCTTACGCGAGCGCAGAGTTAGACAAGAATTTTCGGCTTGGCGTGATCGCCATTCAAGACGAGTCGGCTGCGTTGGCTTCAGTTGCCGACATGCGCCAACAAACAATTCTGATCAGTGTGGTCGCGGGCCTGCTAACTTTGGTGATCGGATTCTTCTTCGCGCGCAAGTTGACCCAACCAGTTCAGGAATTGGCAGTGGGAGCCCACCGCATCGCGTCCGGCGACTTTTCTCAACGAATAGTAGTTACCAGCCGGACCGAGCTGGGCCATCTGGGCGACTCGTTTAATCTGATGACGGACCACCTCGAGAGCTATATCAGCGACTTGCAACGTTCAGCCGCTGAAAACCGAGAGCTGTTTTTGGGAACGGTCAAGAGTCTGGCGGCTGCCATCGACGGCAAAGATCCTTACACGCGCGGTCATTCGGAACGCGTCTCGCGAATTTCGACCGCGATCGCTCAACGACTCGATCTTTCTGACGACGAATGCGAAAAAATTCGGATCAGTGCATTGCTGCACGACGTTGGTAAGATTGCTATTGACGACAACATTCTGAAGAAACCGGCCGCGCTGACTGACGACGAGTTTACGATCATGAAGCAACATCCGCAAAAGGGTTACAAGATCATGTCGCAGATTGCGGCGATGAAGGAATTCTTGCCAGGCATGTACATGCATCATGAAATGGTCAACGGTCAGGGTTATCCGCAAGGCTTGAAAGGCGATGAGATTCCGTTGATGGCCAAGATCGTGGCCGTAGCAGACACCTTTGACGCGATGACAACTGATCGGCCTTATCAACAGGCAATGAAGTTTGAAGACGCCGTTGCGAGGATCGAAAGTTTTGTCGGTAGCCGTTACGATAAAGTGGTGGTAGCGGCTTTTGTTGAGGCTTGTCAGGACGGCCAGATTAGACCCGGTTCGATCAAACTGAGGAAACGCCCTACTGCTGCTCCGAACATCCCGGCAGCAACAATTGAGACTTTAGTCGAGCAGCAGTCTCTGATTATTTCTTGAGATGAGCTCACTGCCACGGCCTGCGCCCGAACGCGTGCCATGTAACTCCCACTCAACCACGAAGCCCGACCGTAGCCGCGCCCTTTTTGTGAGGACGCGGCTGTTGCGCATATAATCATCATTTCCGCGATCTGCAGCTATTTTCAGTAGTGCGGTAGTTGGGTGGTGCCAGTTGGAATTGCGATGCTCGGGCTAATCGTCTGAGGATG
>JANLZV010000342.1:0-4479 GCA_031366425.1 Pyrinomonadaceae bacterium
ATTTCTTTTCTTTTGTAAAGGGTGCGTGCGCAGTGCAGTGCAAGTTCGGCCTTGATATTTCTTGTCGTGTTTCTTAAAGAAGAGCGAAGTAAGAGTTTTGAGCGCATCAACCTCGCCCGGTTTGGCCCGGAGGATTATGCCGAGATAAAACGCGTGCGGGCCTGGCTCGATGGACACGACCAGAAGCAAGCTCTGCTCGCCTACCTGACCGACAATGACCCACTTAGCTTTTGAAAACACCTCATAGGGTCCGTCAATGCCCGAAGCGCGGAATTCATCAGAGACCGGGAAGGCGAAGAGATCTATCGGACGCGTCTTGTCCCGCTCGCTCCGGTTGAAGTGTCCTGCCCGCGGCAACTGCACAATATTCAAAGGCCCTTTCCGACTTCGACACCACTGCCCTTCCTGTCGCTCGATCTTCAAACGCGAAGAAGGCTTTTTCGTCGGCGCCATTCTGGCAAACGTTATGGTCACGGAATTCGTAATCCTGCTCGTCTGCACAGTTTGGCTGACCGTGATTGGAACGAATTATGAGACGGTGTTGGCGGCTCTATTTATCCTCGCCCTCGTTTTTCCTCCAGCGTTTTATCATCATAGCTGGAGCCTCTGGCTGGGCTTTGATTACTTGATTGAGTCGTTACCAAGACAGCCGCTGGATGGCAGAGGAAAACCAAAATTGTGATCCGCCGGTAGACGGCGGCGCTTAATCGAGTTGCAGCTGGGCGAGCAGCGGAAAGTGATCAGACGCTTTTGGAGCGATCTCGGGTTCGCGAATGACTTTGCAGTCGAGCAATCGATTGGCAAACCCGCCGGGCACAAATACGTAATCTAGTCGGAGATGAGGGTCCCAAACCGGAAACGTGTATCCCTTGTCATCAGGATGAAGATGGCGGTATCCGTCGACGTATCCTGAATCGCGCATCAGTTGAATCGTATCGCGCTGAATGTCACGCCCACTCAACCAAACAATCCCACGGATCCAGGCAGGCATGCGCCGAACGTCAAGCAACTCACCCGGCGCGAGCGTATTGAAGTCGCCGACCAAAACGTGAAAGCCTTGCTGGTGGCGCTCAATCCCTTTCAATAACGAATGAACTTCCCGGACGCGGCGTCGCTCGCTCCATTTGGAAAACATCGAGCTGAGGTGCAGTCCAAAGACGCGCGCCTCACTTCCCTCGATCACAATTTCAAGAAACGAATGCTTGGCTCCGGCCGGATAGTGCCACTCGTGGTGAGCAATCCTGAGTTTACTGAGATAACCGATTGAGTGGTCGTCGCGTGCCGCCCAGAAGGGCATGTCGGTGTCGGCGGCCAGGCGGCCGATGAGTTGTGCGTCTATGGCTTCTTGAAATACGACGAGGTCGGGCTCGGTGCGGCGAATAACTTCGGCCAGTTCTCTTTCGCGCTTGCGCCCGCCAAAGCGGATGTTGTAGCTCAGCAGCTTAACAATCACGAAGATTCTTCAGCCTCAACCACGGTGAAGAAGGGTTCATTGAAGAGAACGTCGCGGGCGTAAAGAATCAGGTTAGAAGTGGCTTGAAAAGCAACCGGGCGCCCGGCAATCTTCTGCAACTCTTCCCGCAATGGGTTCAGTGCTGGCGCAATGTCGGGGTCGCCATCGAAGAGTGGCTTGGTGTGGAGACCAGGAATGTAGTAGGCGTCGGCCTTCCAGAATTCCATGACCTTAGAACCGACGAGCGTAACATCGAGGTCGCTGCTACCTCGTCCATCAGCGTCAAACGGCTCACCGTCCTCGTAGCGCTTGTTGGTGACCACACTACCGCGCAACGCGAAGCCGGTACCCTCAGGCAAACCGGATTTCAACTTTGCGCAGAACTCACGATAGCGCAGAGTGTCACCGTCGAATGCGAGTCTGACAACGCGCGCCTCCATTTGCTCGGGCGTCAAATCGTTTGCTGCTCTAGTCTTCGTCATCTTTAAGAGTTTCCCCCGATGCTCGCTTTAACCGAGCATTTCAGATGTTCCGAACTTCGGAACCCATCTTATACTGCTCCGGCGATTTCGTCAGGCCGACTTCGCTTTCGACGCCTAAGCAACCAGTGAAACCAATGACGACACACGTTCACTGCTAAACAACGCTCCATAGCGACCGCCCGGATTCGCGCAGAGCTCATTCATCCGTTCCCGAGGATGCTTCGATTCTAAACGACTTTCGCGTTATTATCTGTGCGCAAAACAGTTTCTCAAAACTAAGAGGCGGACGTCGCGATCAAGTTGCCCATCCTATCGCGGACGTAGGTTTAAACTCACGCGCCGGTCGATACGGAGGATTCAGTTTATGCAGGACTTCCTCGAAGACTTTGAAAAGACGATCTCCCAGGCAGCGGAGCGTTTTAGACTGCTCGACGAATCGCACAGCCAGGTCCCGCGGGCTGCAGGCAAATGGTCACCGCGCGAGATCGTTGGCCATCTGATTGACTCCGCCGCCAACAATCATCAGCGATTCGTGCGCGCGCAGTTTACCGATGAACTCGTATTCGACGGTTACGAACAAGTTGAGTGGGTGGCCACGCAGCGATATCAGGATGAACTCTGGAGCCACCTGGTCCAACTTTGGCAGGTTTACAATCGACACATCCTGCACCTGATCTCCGTCACCCCCGCGGAAGAACGGACCAGGCTGCGAAGCAAACACAACCTTCACCAAATCGCTTCAGATTTGCTGAGCGAGGATCAACCAGTGACGCTCGAGTGGTTCATGCGAGACTATCTCGATCATATGAAAAAACATCTCGACCAAATTTTCGAAAGCATACCAGTCGCTCAATCCTTATCGCCGTCCACAGCGATCGCATGATGTTTCGTGAATCAGATTGGGCTTTCAACAGG
The DNA here is from genome assembly GCA_031366425.1 of Pyrinomonadaceae bacterium. Taxonomy (GTDB): domain Bacteria; phylum Acidobacteriota; class Blastocatellia; order Pyrinomonadales; family Pyrinomonadaceae; genus PSRF01. The sequence continues at coordinate 2,851 of JANLZV010000342.1, forward strand.
AGCAAGATCGATGGAATACACATTCGAAGAGCTAAAGCACAAGACAGTCGCAGAGCTTCGCGATATCGCCAAAGGAGACGAACACGAGGTGGTCCAGGGCTACACTCAAATGAACAAGGAACATCTCCTCGTCGCCATTTCCAAAGCACTGGGGATCCAACATGAGCATCACGAGGTAGTGGGGGTGGATAAAGCTTCGATCAAGGATCGGATTCGGGAGATGAAGAAAAAGCGGGATGAGGCCCTGGCCGCGCATGATGCCGCGCAGTTGAAAGTAGCTCGACGCACCATTCACCGGTTAAAGCGTCAGATACATAAAGCTACCGTTTAAGACTCAGCGATCACCGCGATAGCTGACATCTCTCCCAATGACTTCGCTGAGGTAAGTCGCGACTCTTGCCGACTCGTTCTCTCCGGTAATGAACCCAATGTAGTTGTCCGGTCTCAATAGCAGGCTAAAGGGTTTCGTGACTCCAAAGCGTTCAGCTACATGGGGATAGAGCGGGACCAGATGACAGTCAACCAACGTTTTTAATTGCGTGGCAATTTCCGAATGGACCGGGCTGTAGTCGGTCTCTCCATCGGAGAATGTCAGAAAATGGAATTTCGCTTCGTGTAGACGGTCGTAGATGCTTTGGCCATCGACCAGAAAATACGGCAGGCGATCACCCGCCTTAACTGCAAACTCCTGGTCACCCTCGTGGTCGCTGAGCGATTCGTTGCGATAGCTGATCCCGATCTGTGAAATCAAAGGAAAGAATTTCGACTTCACCACATCGAGGCTGAGAATAAATTTCGCCATCGGCGGGAAAATGGTGGTTCGGATCAAATTTAAAAACCAGTCGGTGCCGGCCGCCAGATTGAACATTCGATCTGTGGTTCCCATCAATCGTCGCGCATTCGGCAGCCGCTCTTCGTTGTAGGTTTCGAGTAGCGCTTCACCTGCTACGCCTTTAAGCACCAGGCCGAGCTTCCAAGCGAGGTTATACGCATCCTGAATTCCCGTGTTCATTCCCTGTCCGCCGGCAGGCGTGTGGATATGCGCTGAGTCTCCAGCGAGAAAACAGCGCCCATCGGAAAACTTGTTAACGTGACGCGTGTGCACTTTGTAGACGGAAAACCAATCCAGGCGGGTGATGTCGAGTTCAATCTCGGCTTCCTCCCTAATTCGCGCCTCGATTTCGTCAAACGAGATCTCTTTTTCATCTTTGTCGAAGCCTTCGGGAAACCCGCCGACAATGCGAAAACGATTCTCCCCCCTCATCGGAAAGAAAGCCACGACGGCATTGCGGGCGAGACAAACATGCAGAGTGTCGTGGCTAAACTTCCAGTCAATCTGCACATCCGCCACGTAAAACAACCGCTCAAACGTGCTGCCTTCAAAGGTCAGTCCAAGGCCATGCCTGACCCGGCTCTTTGGCCCGTCGCAGCCGACCAGATATTTACTCTCGATGATTTCCGACTCGCCATTGGAATTTTTTAAGGTTGATGTAACACCCGTCTCAGACTGTGAAAACGTTTCGAGTTCAGTTTCCCAGGAGACGTCTTTCTCGTGAGCGTTTAGGTAGCTGAAAAGAAGGCGCTCGTTTTTGTTCTGCTCAAGGAGCAGCATGTAGGGGTAACTGCTGA
>JANLZV010000345.1:0-2521 GCA_031366425.1 Pyrinomonadaceae bacterium
GGGCGAAATCGGATCATGGATGGACGAGCCGTTTAGCGATTCGTCTCTGGTGCCGACTTATCTTCTGTCGCGCTTCACTCGCAAGCACGTGACCGTGGCCCTGGGTGGTGATGGCGGTGACGAACTCTTCGCGGGCTATCCGATGTATCGCGGCCATCGCCTGGCTGAGATTTACGCGAGAGTCCCCGGGTTTCTGCGAACCGGATTGGTTGAACCCCTCGTGAGGGCGCTGCCCGTGAAAACGAAGAACCTCTCATTTGACTACAAGGCCCTGCGCTTCATCACCGGCGCCAAATATGATCGCGTCACCCGGCATCATGTTTGGTTTGGTTCATTTACACCTCTCCAGCAGGAGGAGTTGCTGACGACGCCAGCGCTCGACGCCAGCGATGGCGATATTTATGGCGACGCGCGGCGGATGTTGTCAGATTGCGACTCGACGGATTTAGTCGAACAAATGCAGAGCCTCGATACGCGGCTTTATCTGGCTGAAGACATTTTGACAAAAGTGGATCGCGCCAGCATGGCCGTGTCGCTCGAAGTGCGCGCGCCTTTTCTCGATCGGCGCGTGGCTGAGTTTGCTGCCTCGCTGCCGTCAAATTACAAATTGCGCGGGGGGCAAACGAAATACATTTTGAAACGCGCAATCGCCGGCTCGCTCCCGCCGTTTGTAACGCGTCGCGGAAAAAAAGGTTTTGGAGTGCCGGTGGCAGAATGGCTCAAAGGCAAACTCCGACCGCTCGCGCGTGACCTTTTATCACCAGAACGCGTCCGCCGCGCGGGCGTCTTCAATCCCGAATACGTGACCAGGTTGCAGGAGGAACACGAACGCGGCGTGGCGAATCATCGAAAACTTCTTTGGACGCTCCTAATGTTTGAACTCTGGCACGAAAGCTTTGTCGAAACGCCACGTCGGATCGAAACATCGGTTGCCGGCAGCCGTTAACCCTTGGTGACATGATGGGCCAGCATCGTTTGGAGGCGGGCATTGCCCGCCGTTTTCATGAATCAACCAGGCATCGAACAGGCATTTAACGATCTCTTCGAATGGTGTCGCAGGCGTGACTTTGCCGGTTACGATCCGTTCGACGCCTTAAACAGCCGAGTGTTTCAGTCAACTCCGCTTCGTCGGTCGCGACTAGCCCGTCTGTTTGTCACTCAGCTAGTGAAGCGTTCGCCCGTCAATCTGCGCTCGCTGGCGTTGATACCCGCCCAGAAGAACTCCAAGGGAATCGCGCTATTCGCCCTCGCCGCTATCTCAAACTATCGCCGTCTGAAAACTCCGAACGCCGAGGCTGAAGCGCGTCGGCTGCTGGGCCAACTTCAGGAGATGCAAGTTGGCAATGAAGGGCGCGCCGCGTGGGGCTACAATTTTGCGTGGCAAAGCCGCAACTTTTTCGCGCCGCAAGGTACGCCGATGATCGTGCCCACGGCTTTTGCCGCGAGGGCAATGGTTGAGGCCTATCAAGCTTTCGGGGATGAAAGCTACCTGAAGATCGCGCGCAGCAGTTGCGACTTCATTCTTGAAGATCTAAGGCGCACTCACGAATCCGACGAAGAAATTTGTTTTAGTTACTCGCGACTGGATGCCACCAGAATCTTCAATGCGAGTCTGCTAGCCGGCGAAACTCTGGCGACGGTAGGCGCGATCACGGGCGAAGCTGCTCTCGGTAACTTTGCCTTGCGCGCGGCGCGGTTCGCGATCCGTAATCAACGAGAAGATGGTTCCTGGCCATATGGAATGGAACCAAGCCAGAAGTGGACGGATAATTTTCACACGGCTTACGTGCTACTCTCGCTCTTGAAGATTGCCAAGTGTGCTGGCGACAGCAATGTGGTTCAGAGTGCGCTGGCGCGTGGATTTGAGTTTTGGCGCGATCGGTTCTTTCTTGCAGACGGTTGGCCGAAATACTACCATGACAGCCTTTACCCAGCGGATGCGCACGCGGCTGCATCGGCAATCATCACGCTATTGGAATTGCAGGATTTGGATCGCGGCGCGCGTCCGCTAGCGGAACGAATTGCCGCCTGGAGCGTGAACAACCTGCGCGATTCTCGAGGATTTTTTTACTATCAACGCCGTCGCTTCTACACCGTCCGCACGCCATTTATGCGCTGGACCCAAAGCTGGATGCTCTACGCGCTGGGGCGTTTGCTGGAAGAGACAAACTCGTAACGCAAGTCAGAGTTTGCGTGCCTGACCACAGGGAGACTGATGCCGATCGCTGCTGATGTACAGTTGGGCCATGACGTGCGAATCTTCCAGCCGGAACTGGTGAATCTTTACGGCTGCGCGATCGGCGCCGAGACCAAAATCGGGGCCTTCGTAGAAATCCAAAAAAACGCGGCAGTCGGCGCCCGTTGCAAAATTTCGTCACACACTTTTGTCTGCGAAGGAGTGACGATCGAAGACGAAGTGTTTGTGGGCCACGGGGTGATGTTTACAAACGATCTTTTCCCCAGTGCCGTGAATGCCGACGGGACGTTGCAAACCGAGGCTGACTGGAGTGTAGTTGCCACG
>JANLZV010000210.1:0-1674 GCA_031366425.1 Pyrinomonadaceae bacterium
CCGAGCGTCATTGATTGCTGCAAATATGAGAAAGACGACGATGACCGACACGGATCGTCTCAATCCAGCTGACGTAAAACTCGCTGACATAAACCTGGAGAATCACCATGCCTGAATATTTAACGCCCGGCGTTTACGTCGAAGAAATCGAACGAGGTCCCAAGCCAATTGAAGGAGTGCCGACGAGTACCTCGGCTTTTCTGGGAGAAACCGAGCGCGGACCTATTCGACCAAGACTGGTAACAAGCTACACGGAATACAGCCGTTGGTTCGGCGGCGTTTTCCTTGACGGCCGCTACCTGCCTTACGCCGCCAACGGATTTTTTGAAAACGGAGGCAAGCGGCTCTATGTTTGCCGCATCGTCGGCGAAAAAGCCACTACCGCGACCAAGACTTTTGGCGACTTTCGAGTCAGCGCCTCCGGTTCGGGCGCCTGGGGACGGAGAGTGTGGGTCAAATTTGAGGATGGTTCGACGAAAGACAAGAACGGCAAGAGCGGCTTTCGCATGAAGCTGGCCTACTGGTCTACCGTTCCCGACGGCTTTCAGCCATTCGATCCGTTCATACCCGAAAACCGCACCACCGTGCCGCGCCCGCAATATGCGGAAGACTACGACGACTTATCAGTCGATCCGAATTCTGCCAACTACTTTACGAAGCGGTTGATCGACACCGGAACGAATCAGCCAGTCTCCGTACTGGCCGCCCTCGAAGCTACTGTTAGTACGCCAGCCAAGCCGCCGGTCAGTCCGCGTGACGGGAAGGGAGATTTGCTCGATCAGAATGGCGCAGACGACCCGACGGCGCTCAGCAAAGACGACTTCGAAGGGCGAATCGAGGGCGCACGTGATCAGAAACAGGGGCTTCAGGCTCTTGAGCTCGATCCGTATCGCGATGTCGCCCTCGTGCATGCACCTCATCCACCGGACAACGGAGTCGACATCAACCGGGCAATCATCGACCATTGCGAAAGGATGAGATTCCGGTTTGCCGCGATCGACGGTGATGAGAATGCCGAGCCGTCAGACCTGGATCCACGAAACACGAACAAGTGGGACACATCATACGCAGCTTTTTACGCGCCGTGGATTATCGCTTCCGACCCACAGAGTGGCGCTCGTCGCAGCATCCCACCGGGCGGATACGTTCTCGGCGTCTATGCCCGCACTGACACTGACCGCGGAGTTTTCAAGGCCCCGGCAAACGAGATTGTGCGTGGCGCCCTCAACGTTCGTTTCGACGTCAACGACAACACCCAGGGCGTTTTGAATCCGAGAGGCGTCAATGTTATTCGCAGTTTTCCGGCACGCGGAATACGGGTTTGGGGCGCGCGCACGCTTTCATCTGACACCCTGTGGAAGTACGTCTCGGTGCGACGTCTTTTCATTTTCCTCGAACACTCAATTTATGACGGCACGCAATGGGTGGTTTTTGAACCGAACGACGATCGCCTGTGGGCCCGCGTGAAGGACACCATCCGACTATTCCTTCGTTCGCAGTGGCGCGGCGGCGCGCTCTTCGGCCGCACTGAAGAGGAAGCGTTCTTCATAACCATCGATCGCACCACCATGTCTCAGGACGACATTCTGAACGGGCGGCTGATCTGCGAGATCGGAATCGCGCCCGTTCGCCCTGCGGAATTCGTTATCTTCCGCATCTTCCAAAATACTGCTG
>JANLZV010000399.1:0-2160 GCA_031366425.1 Pyrinomonadaceae bacterium
GAACTATTGAAAACCAAACTGCAGGCGTCTTAAGTGAGTTTTGAAGTTGGGTGTATAATCAACGTCCACCTACACACTATGCTCCGATCCGGGCGGCTCGTGAGCGATGATTAATTAACCCGGCGCCGTATGCGCCGGCACTGGAGGATTAGAAGATGATGAAGATGAATGGAAAAGTGATTCAGAAAGTTCTGGGCCTTTTGATGCTGATGTTGTTGATCGCGGGCACGGTGCTGGAAGCTACCGCACAGACGAGACGTCGCAGCCGAAGGGGACGCCGCGCGGTGGTCCGTAAGGTAGTGGTGCCGACTTACGTAGTTCCGGCCAATACAATTATTCGCGTCCGTTTGAATGAACAGCTTAGTTCGCGCACGGCGCGGATCGGCGACCGCTTTTCGGCCAACGTCACCGATCCGGTTTTTGCGGGATCGGGCGTGCAAGTTATCCCGGTGAGCAGCAAAGTTTGGGGACGCGTCACCAGCGTGAAAAGGGCAGAGCGTCGTACTCCGGGCTCGATTACCGTGGCCTTCACCTCGGTGGAGATCCCCAACGGCACCAACTACGCAATTAATGGATCGTTGACAACTTTGCAGGCCGATGATGTGAACGCCGACAACGAAGGTTCGGTTAAGGGCGGCAGCAATCGCAACCGCGACGCTGTGTTCATCGGTGGCGGTGCCGCAACTGGGGCGCTGATTGGCGCGATTGCCGGTGGCGGCAAGGGTGCAGGGATCGGGGCGATCATTGGCGGTGCACTTGGCACCGGCGCTCGAGTCTACGAAAAGGAAAAGGAAGCCGAAGTGAAGTCAGGAACCGAATTCGGCGTGATTTTGAATCGTAGCGTAACCCTGCCGGCTATGAGGTAGCTCGGCTGTTGCAACCGCATTGATGTTGTCAATGAGGACGGGCTCGCCGCTGGGCGGGCCCCCTTTGGTTATGGAGCTAAACGGCAAAACAGCAATCGTGACTGGAGGCACCAGAGGAATCGGCCGCAGCATCGCCGAGTCGCTGGTGAAGGCAGGGGTTAATGTTTGCCTCAGCGCGCGCAGCCGCAGAGAAATCGATGAAGCATTGCTCCAGTTGACCGCGCTCGAAGCCGGCGGCGTAACTGGGATCGTTTCAGACGTAAGAAATTATAGCCAGGTGCAAGCTCTCTGCGAGTTGACCGTGACGCGATTTGGCGGTTTGGATATTTTGGTTAACAACGCGGGTGTGGGTATGTTCCAGACCGTGGAAGAGATGTCGCCTGATGATTTTCGAACTGTAATCGAAACGAATCTGCTTGGCGTCTATCATTTTTGTCATGAAGCAATTCCCTTAATGCGAAAGCGTGGCGGCGGCTACATTATTAATATCTCGTCCCTCGCCGGTACCAACGCGCATCCGAAAATGGCGGCTTACAACGCTTCGAAGTTTGGGCTCAACGGTTTCAGTGAAGCCCTAATGCAGGAAGTAAGGCACGACGGCATCAAGGTCAGCTACATCATGCCCGGCTCGGTCAACACGGAATTTGGTGGCGACACGCCAACTTCGGATCAGGACTGGCAACTGCGTCCGGACGACGTGGCCCGTGCGGTCATCCATCTCCTTGAGCACGATGATCGAGCGCTAGTTAGCCGGGTCGAGATCAGGCCGAGTCAACCGCCGAAGAAATAGTCAAGCCGCGCAAGCCATTGGCTTACTGCGGCGCGCGAACGCGGTCTTAACATTATGCGAGCTGTGGTCCAACGCGTAACCAGAGCGAAGGTTACGATATCGAGTGAAAGTGTCGGCGAGATCGAAAGCGGTCTCGTCGTTTTGTTGGGAGTTGCACGCGATGATGCGAAGGCCGACGCGGATTACCTGGTTGCAAAAATCCTCGCTCTGCGAATTTTTGATGATGAAAACGGAACGATGAATTTGTCCGTCAAGGACGTTGGTGGCGGGCTGCTGGTGATTTCTCAATTTACGCTCTATGGCGATGTGCGACGAGGTCTGCGTCCGTCGTGGATTCATGCCGCCGCGCCCGAAACTGCGGAGCCCTTGTATGAGTATTTTCTGGAACGCGTGCGCGAAGGCGGAACGCGGGTAGCCACCGGTAAATTTGGGGGCGACATGCAGGTTGAATTAGTCAACGACGGCCCGGTGACGATCATGCTCGAGAGTAGGAAACTTTTTTGA
>JANLZV010000519.1:0-2101 GCA_031366425.1 Pyrinomonadaceae bacterium
ATTCAGACGCGAAGTCGAACCCGGATGTCCGGTGACAAAAACCAACTCGCCGTCTTTCGCCCCAGCTTTGGACCACTTGAAATAGTTTTCCACCTTCACCGGCTGATCGTTTTCGTAAACGCGAACGAGGGCCATGTCGATATTGAAGCGCGGGAAGTTGAAGTTGTCCGGGTCGCCGCCAAAAAAGGCCGCCTGAAACTCAGGCACAAAAACCACGCGGACGTCGGTGTATTTCTTATAGCGGTAGAGATTGTACTGGCCGCCCTGATAAAGGGTGACCACATCGCTGCGGAGGCCGCTCGTGCTGGTTGATTCCGATTCGATCGCTGTGATCGCGCTGCGCCGCGCCGCATTCGCATCCGCCGCCGACATGCCGGTCTTGACCGCGCTGTTAACTCGCGCCGTGACATCTTCGATCTCCATCAAGACGTTGAGCTCGAGCGCCGGCGCTTTGATCTCTTCGCTCTGGTTGCGGGCCACGAAACCAAGTTTGGCGTAATCCTTCTCCGGCGTGCTTACTTCTCCCACAATGTCTTCGACGATGTGATAATTTGTCAGCACGAGACCGTTGGGCGAAACAAATGAACCCGAGCCGCCGTTGTTGAAACGCACGGAAGCGAGTTGGACTTTGTGCAGCCACTCATCAGTTACTTCAAATCCGTATTTCGCTTTGATGTCATCGCGCGGAACGTTATTAAAGGTCCACATGCCTTCGTCGAAGGCGGCGACGGGAATAGTTTGGAAAGTAAACGCGGCCAAGATCAGCGCGCAAAGAAGCATTCTTCGATTCATGGATATCCTCGGTTTCAACGGCGACCTCGCCAGAAATTGTAGTGGGAGAATTGCTTAGAACTTTGTTGCTGTCTTGCCTGGGATGAGTGAATTAGTAGCGGCTGGTGCGGGGAATGTCAAGCGGGACTCAAGCGCGAAATGCGACGGATTCCAGGAGCGCGGGTGCCCTCGCCCGCACGTGTTCGTGCTGTTTACTAATTGCGGGCGACCGCGCCCGCACCGGTGTTTCCAATGTGTATTGCGGGCGGGGGCCCCGCGCTCCGTTAAGATCGATTGAAATGTCATTGGCCAACACTAGAGTTCACGCAAAGCAACGGCTATCACCATTCGCCAGGAAACTGCTCGGCGAGTGGCGACGGCTCGGGCTGCCTGAGGCCGAGGCAGATGTCGTGGTCGGCGTCTCCGGAGGCGCCGATTCCTCCGCGCTGCTGCTCGCGTTCGAGGAACTGATCACGTCGGGAAAGCTGAGTTTGAAAATCACTGTCGCGCACCTCGATCACGGCCTTAGAAAGGCGAGTCGCGCTGACGCTCGCTGGGTGGCCCAGCTGGTCGAGTCTCTAGGCGGCGACTTTAAAGTGCTAGTCGGAAAAGGAAACTTGCGTAAACCTGGCAGCGGCGAGCGAAATCTCGAACAGGCCGCGCGCGCCGCGCGTTACGACTTTTTTCAAAAAGTAGCCAAGAAGACTTCCGCCAAGATCGTGTTGACGGCACATACGCTCGACGATCAGGCCGAAACGATTCTGATGCGTTTGTTGCGGGGTAGTGCCGCCGAGGGATTGAGTGGAATTCCATGCACGCGTCACTTGACCGCGACTTCCCACATTCAATTGGTTCGACCGCTCCTTTCATGGGCCCACCGCCGCGATACCGAGGACTACTGTCGCGCCCGTAAGGTCGATTTTCGTGCTGATGAAATGAACGACGATGAGGCGTTTTCCCGAGTGCGCGTGCGAAAACAGTTGCTGCCCCTCCTGAAGTCGTTTAACCCGAAAATCGTCGAAGCCCTAAGTCGGACCGCGGCTCTGCTGGTAGAAGACGTCGAAGCATTATCGACGGCAGCCAATGAGTTGCTGCGCAATTCAAGCCATGATTCTGCTAACGGAAATGAAACCAAGTCGCCGGCATTGAGCGTAGATATTCTGTTGGCTGCGCCGGTGGCTTTGCGACGACGAGCGTTGCGAGCATGGATTCTCGGTGGACGTGGCGATTTGCGTCGCCTGGAAATGGTTCATCTGCTTGCCGTCGAAAAGTTGCTTGATGGCGGCCGGGGAGGACGCGTGGCGGAGTTGCCGGGCGGAATGAAGGTGAC
>JANLZV010000245.1:0-2040 GCA_031366425.1 Pyrinomonadaceae bacterium
GTCTGAAACGCTTTAAAGCGAATTCGTAAACTTGCCAGGTCATGCGGGCAGTGTTTTCCCATGAAAATTCTGCCGCGCGCCCCAAGCTGGCAATCGCCAGTTCGCTCCGGGCGCGTTCGTCATTCAAAACAGTCAGAATTGTCCGGGTCAGATCCGCGGCGCTGGCCGGATCAAAGAGTAGCGCGGCGCCTCCGGTGGTTTCCGCAAGCGCCGCAATCTGGCTCGCCACTACCGGGGCGCCGCAAGCCATCGCTTCAAGTGGCGGCAGTCCAAAACCTTCATAAATTGACGGATAGATAAACGCACGGCAGGTTGCGTAGAGCGCGCGCAGGTCTTCGTCGTGAAGGTAATCAGTCAACACAATCCGATCTCTAACTGGCGAACGCTCGATTGCCGTGTAGAGTGGACCACTCAACCATCCTCGCCCGCCGGCGATTACCAGTTGGATCTCGCGCTCGGGTGCTGCCCGGACTACTTCGGCAAACGCGTCCACCAGTAAGGACAAATTCTTCCGCGGCTCGATCGTACCCACCGACAGCAGAAAATCGTCTCCAATTTTGAACCGCCCGCGAGCGTCTGCCGTTTCCCCGTGAGCTAAAGGACGAAAACATGCGCGCGCAGCTTCAGGAATCGCGAAGACTTTCTCCGGAACCGTCTTCAGCAGCTCGCAAACTTCCCGTCGGACACTCTCGCTCGGTGTGATCACCGCGTCAGCGATGCGTGCCATTACGGGCAATCGCCTGCGGGCCCGCCACACGCTACGCTTTTCATGCGTTTCGGGATGAAGCAACTGCGACAAGTCATGAATGGTCAGCACCGTAGCGCAACGTCGCCACAACGGAACATCGAAGTTTGTGCCGTGAAAAAGGTCGAGCTTACGGCGACGAATCTCACGCGGCAGGCCCGCAGACCACCAATGACGGCCGATCTGACCAACCCGCACGCGTTCGAGTTTCAAGTTATTCGGCCAAGCCGTCGCTTGATCTGATTCGCCAGTCGTGATGGGCGGATAACTGGAAGAATAGAGAAGTTCGAAGCGACTCGCAGATTGCAGGCTTGTTAAAGCCGCGGCGAGTTCGAAGGTGTAGTGGCCGACGCCCGTTTTTGGGGTCGTCAGCGGCAGGGCATCGAGTCCAATGTACATTTCTTCGCGTTTTGTAGGGTTTGAAGCAACCGCCGACTTCGTTTCGACCTCTCAAGCCCCGAGGAAAATAATTTCGGGTTGCGGCCAAAAATAAGGGTCTTGATTGACGGCGCGAAGCGCCTGGAGTTAAACTTTACCCCTTGTCGGTGCGTCTAAGCACTTGGTGTTAGACTAACCCCTCGTTTCGAGGCCCTTTCTCAAGAGACATTTGAACGCCAGGAGCAATAAGATGAAATTTGCCGTAGCTTTATTAATCACAGCCTTCGCGGCCTTAACTACCTGGGGCCAAGCACCGACATTGCGCATCGTGACCGAGATTCCGAATTTGCCGTCTGAACTGTATTACGGCAATGTCAAAGTGAAGCCCTTGCGGTTCCGACCCGGCACGACCACCCCCATTACAATCAATGACGCAGACTTCTTCGTCAACCAGCAGTACGTCGACTTCCTGAGTCGCTTCCCGGATACCAACGGTTTCAACTTCTGGGTCAATCAGATCGGCTCGTGTGCGAACGATGCGGCTTGCATTGCAGGCCAACGCGATAACACCTCAGGAGCATTTTTCCTGTCCATTGAATTTCAGGAGACAGGCTACCTGGTTGAGCGAATGTACAAGGTTGCGTATGGCGATGCCCAGGCGCAGTCGACCTTCGGCGGCACCCATCCGCTGCTGGTGCCAATCGTTCGGCGTACCGATTTTCTGCCGGACACGCTGCAATTGTCCAATGGAGTTGTGATTGGACAGTCTGGTGCGGAGTTACAGCTGGAAGCAAACAAAGTGGCTTACGCAGGAACCTTCGTAGGCCGAACGCGTTTCACTACGGCGTTTCCAACCTCCCTAACACCGACACAGTTTGTTACCGCATTGTTCGCGAATGCCGGAGTCACTCCGTCAG
>JANLZV010000620.1:0-2716 GCA_031366425.1 Pyrinomonadaceae bacterium
CCGCCGTTGATCGTAATCGTAACTTTGTTCGCCGCCGAGTTGGCTAGAGCGAAGCTCGGCGCAGCGAGTGGGCCCAGCTGTTCACAGGCCGTGACTGAAGCTGGGACTGTGAAGTCTTCAACTACTGCATTGGCACTACCCTGCGCGTTGGATGAAGTCGCGTTCGTGCCGACGCCGTGACTCGCGAAGGCACGCCAAATGATCGCGCGGTTTTCGCCGCCCGTCAGTTCCTCGTCAGCCAGCAAGATGGAATCACGGGTGGTGACGATCGACGGGTTGCAAGGCGTCAGCTGCAAACCTAGCAATACGAGCGTATCAGCTAAACGTGCGCCCTTGCCGACCGCTGTCGCGAGCGGGCCATTACGATTGCCGGCGCTTTGGATTTCAGCGGACAACAGTCCCGGACGGACGATGTGTTCGCTGGCCTTAATCGACGGCACCTGGGTTTGGGTCGATTCCGGTGGCACGATTCCTCCCGGCGGCGTGGGGCCACCGCTAACGGTCGCGCCCAGCACGGTGGTGTTGAACTCCGACCGGTATTCAATCGGATGTTTGAGATCCTTCGAACGGACTAGTCGCGGTCCAATGTAGAAACCGGCGTTAGTCGGCAATGAAACTCCGGACAGACGTCGCGAGCCATCGAAAAATACTCCGTTCGGATCTTTCATGATCATCAGCTCGCGCATGTCCCACAGCATGGCGGCAAATACTTCGCCCACGTCATGGACCTCGAACGCAATCGAACCTGGATCCGGATCCGGCGCTCCCTGATCGCGACGATTCAGGCCGTTGCCGTTAAGCGAACCATATGACCAGCGATAATTTGTGTAGGGGAGACGGCGGATGCCGATGTCATATTCACCCGTTACATACTCGCCTTCCGAGTCGTCGTCGGTCATCGAACAGGCAATAAAATCAGACCAGCCTTCGCCTTGTCCGCCTGATTCACCGACTAACGGAGTTCCGAGACAGTCCGCGGTCCCCTTGCCCGCCGAGCGATTGGAAACACCGTGATAGAACTCATGGCCCACCACGTCAAAATCAAAGTCGCCGTCAGCACGCCTGAACACTCCCTCGGTGAACAGAAACATTTGCATGCGCGGCGGCGAGCCGTCGTTTGGCGTACTCATATTGGCGTTGTCGGTTCCCGAACCGTCTTGCACCTGCGCGCTCAAGGCATCCTGTCCGGCGCCCCCAAGTCCGAAATTGTCCTGCTGGAAATTCCAGGTCGCTTCCGTAAATCCGATGCTGTAAAGGTAGTCGTGAAGAAGGTTGTTGTAGTAGAAAAGCGAAAGGGTACCGGGATAGACGTCCTGCTCGGTCGGGGGCGGATAAAAATAAACCTCGCAGAGATTAATCACCGTGCAGGCGGCCAGACCGTTGCTTCCCGGGATAGCGCTCTTAGCGTCCGCGCCTCCGTATTCGTAGCCGTTGTTGAAATTGAAATAGCCTGCGGTGAACTGCCGATTCGCGCTGTAGCCGCGAACGCCGCTCGTCGTTTCGTTGTCGTTGAAACGATCGTCTGCCACCAAAACGTTATTGCCTTCGGTATAGCGAGACTGAAAAACGGACGACAGGATGCGGCCGTCCCGCAAAGTTACACTGCTTGCCAGCGGAGTCAGGTCCGCCGAAAACGGCTGGGTCTTGTCAGGAACCGGCGAGTTGGCTGCGAGGTTGCGAGTGACCGCCTCCGGCGGCATTTCGTATTTGTAAGCGCGGGTGGCGGCGCGATTGTTATCTGCCGTTGCCAGCTCGATTCCGCCAGTTCCCGTCGGAAGGTAAAACCATCCGAACCGCGAGCCGTACTTCGGTGTGGTGGGATTAGTGGCGTCGGGAAATCCGCGCAAAACTTGTCCAAACGGAGAATTGTAGACCTGCGAAAATAGTGGTCCACCAACATCGGAATACGGATTCTCCAGTCGCGCTTTTACCAAACTTTCCTTAAAGCCACGGCCGTTGTTGCGCTCGAGTTCGTTTTCGTTGGTCTGGTAAGTTGGACGCGCGCCCGGCGCAGTTGATCTGCCATAACCCGGTCCAAGTGTTCCGCCAGTGCCGGCCGCCCCGTTGCAAGCTCGACCAGGAAGGTTGCCGCTACACGTGCGGCGACCCGAGAGAGTCGTCGGCATGCTATCGAAAACTTTACCCGACGCGGTCGCGGTGGCGTTTGCTTCGACGAACGTTTGAACGTCAGGACGGAACGTCGCGCGGCGACTATTAACCGGTCCACCGCCCTGCTGAAACGCGGTCAAGCTCGTGCGCCGAAGCACTTCGCCGGTTTCAGCGTCGACGATGTTGTTCCACATGATGCCGCGATACTGCGGCGTAGTCAGCACAAAGTTGTATGCCTGTCTTCCCTGCGCGCCGAGCGGAAAAATCACTTGCGTCACGACGATCTCGTCCGAAAACACGCCGCCGCCGCTGAAGCGCGGAGCTTCCACAGACTCACGTCTGAGGTTGCCGAAGGTGGTTGGAATTTTTTTTGTCCCGAGTGGCTGTGGAATGAAGTCTTCAACCCCGAGCGAAGCCGCGGCGGCAACCACCGCCTGCGCCGGAGTGATCGAAACGCTGTTGGTAACGGCCAATTGGGGATAGCTGTCACCACCCACATTGATCACCTGACCGTTGCGGTTGACGTTGACCATCACCTCACCTTTATAGATCGGAACCCCGTCGATCTGCTGCGCGAACAGCAGCACGGTGGCGCCGAGATCGGGAA